>JBMTJR010000216.1:0-4444 GCA_049438565.1 Kiritimatiellia bacterium | reverse complement strand
TTGACCTGGGGCGTCACGGTGAGTTTGATTCCCACATCCATCCGTTCAATATTCTGGATCACATCCCGGTCCGAACCGGTCCCGCCCTCGATCAGGGATTCAAGAATGGGGATGTTGTTGACCACACTCACACTGGCTTCCGCATTGTTCTGCGTGCGGAGAGGCACGTGAGACAGAATGTTGACGTCTCTTTTTCCCTGCAATGCCTGGAGGAGGAAAGGAAGTCTCGCCACCTGCGTTCCATCCGGAAGCGTCACCGTCCCGCGGGCCAGTCCGAAAGTCAGTCCCTGCGGAAACACGTTCTCGGTCAGCAGCTGATTGATAGCATCCACTTCGCCGGGCCGACTGCGTCCCACCACAGTGGTGGAACCATCACGGGGCTGGTCGATGGCACTCCATTCAACCCCCAGATCGAGGGAATTGTTCTGCGCGACCTCCACGATCATCACTTCCACCATCACCTGTTGCTGGGGACGGTCAATCTGTTCCAAAAGTTCTTTTACCGAGGCAAAAGCCATCGCGCTCGCATCCACCAGCACCGCGTTGTTCGCGACATCCGCCTCCACGGCGATGCGGTCCCGCTGATCCTGCTCGGTGCGCTGGGAAAGCAGAGAGCTGAGTTGTTTGGCTGCGGCATCCGCATCCAGATAGTTCAGGAACACGGCGCGGAGCCGTCCGGAAGCCACCGAATCCGCGGGCACATCGAGTTGCGTGATCATCTCCTGAATCCGTTTAAGCTGGAGCGGTCCGGCCGATACGATCAGGGAATTGGCCTGCTCAGCCGCCACCAGCGAAAAGTCCGCCGGGACATTGCCTGCACCGGCCACCACTTCCTGCACCCGGCGGGAGATCTGACGTCCAGAACTCTCCGCACCGATCAGAGAGCGGGTGAGCTGATCCGCCAATTCGCGGGCCGAGGCATATTTCAGTGGAATCACAGTCAGCTGGGTGGACTGTCCGGGCTGATCCAGCTCGGCAATCAACTCCTCGATCCGTTTCAGATTGGAGGCGGTGTCCGTGACAATCAGATGATTGGTCGGGGCAAATGCGGAGAGGCTCCCCTGTTCGGCCTGACGCACCATAGGCTCCAGCAGCGGGCGCAGATCGGTGGCCAGAATATGCTGCAGTTTGATCACCCGGGTGACCAGCCCCACACCCTCCAGTTTCCGGTCAACCCCCAGTACCGGAGCCTCCATCGGATCCTCCCCGCGCAGGGCGCGAACATGATAGGTTCCGTCCCGGTCCACCACCGTGTATCCGCTTCCTTCCAGAACCGCGACAAACAACGGGAACACCTCCGGCTGCGGAATCTTCTCCCGGGTAATCACCGAAACCCTACCCGTGACCGAAGAATCCACCACAAAACGTTTGCCGGTCTGCTCCCCCACCAGGCTGATCAGGGTTCCCAGCTCCACCTGCTCAAAATTGAAATTCACATAGGGGGTATCCTCGGCGGACTGACCACGCAGGAGGCTGCATAAGAGAAACAGGCAGATCCCGAGGCATTTCATCGGGTGATTCCCCGCTGAGAATTTTCCACAAACTCCTCCAGATGGATCAGTTCGGGCAGACGCGGCAGGGTCTCACGGCTCAGGGCCACCATTTCCCGCGCGCCCAGTTTTTTCCGGTACAGCAGACGGTACGCCTCAAGCAGGGCACGGATATTTTCTTTGGGAATTCCGTGACGTTCCAGGCCGATTTTATTGATTCCCCGCACCAGAAGCGGATTCCCGTCGGCGGTCATGAACGGAGGGATATCCTGCACCACTTTCGAGCAGCCTCCGGTAATGGAAAGTCGGCCGACGGTCACGAACTGATGCACCCCGCTCAGCCCTCCGATGATGGCCTGATCCTCTACAATCACATGACCGGCCAGGGTTGCGGCATTGGCCATAATCACCTCGTCGCCCAAACGGCAGTCATGGGCCACGTGGCAGTAGGCCATGATATGACAGCGCTCCCCCACCACGGTAAAATCCCCGTCAAATGTGGCCGCGTTCACCGTGACATATTCCCGCAGCGTGGTGCCGGCTCCGATTTTCACTCCGGGCTGACCTCCTTTGAATTTCAAATCCTGAGTCTGGGTTCCCACAGAGCAGAACGGCCACAGGGTGCAGTTTTCCCCCACCTCGGTGAATCCGTCAAGATTGACATGGGATTTCAGGACGCTGCCCTCTCCGAGCGTCACGCCGGGTCCCACCACACAGTATGGACCGATTACCACATTTTTCCCGATCTTCGCATTCGGGTGAATGACAGAACGTGAATCAATTTCTGCCATGAAAAACCTCAGGAACGCTCAACATGGAACATTAATTCGCCTTCCGAAACCAGCTCCCCGTTCACTTTGGCGGTGGCCTGCACCTTGGCCAGATTCAACCGGGCCTTAATCATGACAATCTCCATAATCAGACAGTCACCGGGACGGACAATTTTGCGGAAGCGGGCTTTGTCAATCGAACTGAAATAAGCAATTTGACCATCCCGTTTGTTCCGTTTGTTCAACAGAATGCCGGCCACCTGGGCCATCGCCTCCATCTGCAGCACTCCCGGCATCACCGGATTGCCGGGGAAATGGCCCTGAAAAAATGGCTCATTGACGGTGATGTTTTTCAAACCGACAATGCGGTTCTCCCAGTCACTTTCAAGAATCCGGTCCACCAGTAAGAAGGGGTAACGGTGCGGAAGGGTGTTCATCACCTCATCGATGCCAAAACTTTCCATAGAAACTCTCTCAAAAAAATATAAAGTCAGGCGCCGGAAAACCGGACACACAAATGAAGAGTCTTTATGACCATATCCCCGGGGGTGCGTCAAATCAAAAACTAACTGAGAATAAGAGCCTACAGAGCTTTTCAACCCGTCCTCTGAACAGGACACACCGGAACTCCCAGGGGTACATGGGACGCCTGAGGAGACCCGAACGATCAAAAAATACGATGAAAAACGATGCAGCCGGGAAAGGCTCTTTTCAGTTGATAAGGATTGGGGATTTCAACTTGCGCGTCCCTCTCCGATCCGCAACCGGATATCCGGTTCCTCAACGGACAGATGCGAGAGCAATGTGAAAATCAGACACGCGATTCCCAGCATTTCGAGGGTTTCCTCAAGCGTGTAAAGCAAAGCATAGGAGAGTGTTTCGCCGCCGTGGAGATCCGCAACAAAGCTGCCCGCCATCTCAGACACCAGCGCCCCGCTCATGTAAACAACGCCGGCAATCACCATGTGTACCGCCGTGCGGCGCGGCAGCTTCAGTAAAAACGGCACATACACCGCTCCTAAAATCAATACCAGGATTCCGTACGGAATGACCCAGGCAAAATGAAACACACCGTAAGTCCCGGAAAACAAGGCCTTGACCGGGGTGTTCAACATTTCATGCAGACTAGAGAATTCATCCACTGCCAGAAACAGAAACACCCCTGCCAGGCCATTCCAGCCGTTGCGGATCAGCCTGGATGCGCCGGAAGATTCCACCCGCGCCGTCAAAGTCATCAGTCCCGCTGCACACACCAGCAGCCAGGTGGAAAAAAAAGTGGGGATATTGGATTCCTAATTAAAATCCACCAAAGGAACCAGCCCTTTAACGGTGGGACGTCCGAAGAAGTAAGTCATCGTCAAACCCCATCCGTTCAGAAAATTCAGGAGCACAATTCCGAGACACAAGAAGGTGAAGACCTTTCGGGGAAAAATTGAAATATTCAAGTGAGTTTGAGATGTGGTTTCAGAACAGTCCCTTGGAGAGAAAGAATTGAGGGCACTCTGTCATCTATCCATAGAATATGTCAATCCTCAAAAATGTGCCCCCCTTCCTTTGAAAACTCGACGGTATCAGTCTGGCGGTATGCTCCAGACCCGGAAAAATCGGAAGTCCACATTCCATCCTTGCCCTTTTTCATCCTGCGGTTAAAGAACCTCCTCACCTACACTCCGGTAGCTCATCAGGACAGAGCGCAGGATTCCTAATCCTGAGGCAGTGGGTTCGAGTCCCGCCCGGGGTACCATTTTTTCTTTTGCCAAATGCAAGACGTCACCCTCGACCTTCTGGAAAGTCTCAATTGTCCCCATTGCGGAGCTGCCTTTCCAAATCCGCTTCCCGAGGCCTTCCTGAGAATTCAATGTGAGACCTGCGGAGAGAAAAGTACCGTTCCCGGCAAATTCGGCAAGTTTCTCCTTTATCAAACGCAGGGAGAAAGCATAACCAGCACCGTCTTTGACGCCTTCGACCCCAAGCTGGGCCGGAATGTCACTCTGAAAATACTCAACTATGTGCTGAGTAAAAATCCGGAACTGGTCGAAGCCTTCAAACACGAGGCGCTGGCCGCAGCGGCATTGAACTCCACCTACGTACTGAAAGTCTACGAATTCGGGATCCACAACCGTCAGCCTTTCATGGTGATGGAGCATATCGAAGGGAAATTCCTCAATCAGGTCCTGCAGGAAG
>JBMTJR010000215.1:0-4467 GCA_049438565.1 Kiritimatiellia bacterium | reverse complement strand
CGAAACCACTCCCCTGCAGGGACGGCTCGCAATCACGGTCTCCCGGGAGCGGGACGACCTGATCGAAGCGCTGCGGGCAATCGACGTTCGACATCAGTCCGGATTGGTGGCGCTGGTGGGCTGTCCCGCCGACGCCAGCCTGCTGGGCGCGTGGGCCCGTTCGCTGATCGATGCGGCGGACCTGATTCTGCACGACCGGCTGATTCCTGCCGGGGTGAAGGATCTGCTGGGAGATCGGGGGGAATATGTCGGAAAAAAAGGACACGCCCACTCCACCACCCAGGCGCACATTCACCGCCGCATTCTGCACGAGTCCGAAAAAGGGAAAATGGTGCTCCGTCTGCATGGGGGGGAACCCGGGATCCTCGGTCACCTCGGGGAGACGCTGGACTTTTGCCAGGCCTGGGGACTGCGTACCGAAGTGGTTCCCGCCGTTTCCGCCGCCCAGGTGGCCGCCGCCCGGGCACAGTGCAGTCTGACCCACCGCGAGGATGGCCGGAGCATCACTTTTCTCAGCGGACACCGGGGACTGGAGGATCACGATCCTGCCGCGCTCTCACCCGCGCAGGGCCACCTGGCGGTCTACATGGGGGTCCGCGATCTGGATGCCATCCGGCAGCGCCTGCTCAAAGCCGGCTGGCCGGAGGACAGTCCGGTCACCGCAGGCATTCATCTGGGTGACCCGGAGGAGGCCGTCGTACACGGTACGCTGAAGGAAATTTCCAACCCGCAGCTTTCCTCTCCGGCCGTCCTGCTGGTGGGTCCGAGGAGCCATGCCTCCTGCACCACGCTGTTCACCGGAACCGATCCGTCCAAGTTTCTCCGGCACGGACCGCTTTTGCATTTTCCGCTGATCGAGCTGCGGCCCCGTCCGCTGGAGGAACGGGTGCAGTTAATCAGGGAAGGACTGGCGCGCTGGGACGGGATCATTTTTCCCTCCAGCCCGGCCGTCCGTTTTTTCATGGAGGCACTGCTGGTCTGCGGGGACAGTCGGCGGCTGGCCGGCAAACAGCTGCTGGCGGTGGGACCGCACACTGCGCGGACCCTGGCGAGCTTCGGGCTCAGGGCGGATGCGGTTCCCGAAGGTTTCGGCGGCGCGGCGGCCCTGGCGGAGCTTCCCGGTTTGCAGCCCGGTCTTTATGCCTACCTTCGCTCCAGCGTCTCCCCGGTGCAGGAGAGACAGGATGCGCTGGCGTCCGCAGGCATCCGGTTGGATCCCGGAATCCTCTACGAAAACCTGCCGGTGAAACACCGCTCCCTGCCCGCCCGGCCCTTTCAACGGGTCCTGTTCACGGCCGCCAGCACCGTGCGGGTTTATTTCGATTCCTTTCCTGAAGAACGGGAGGCGGAACGGGAGTGGCTGGCGGTGGGCAGCTCCACCCTGCGCGCCCTGCAGGAACGCGGTCTCAGGGGAAGCATCATTTCCTAATCATTTCACAATTGCCAAAGCAGCGATTCCACGAAAAGGTCCTCATCTATGCCGGTTCTACATCTCCATCGGGAAGTCATTCAACTCAACAAACTCATCCTTCAGCTCGGCGGACAGGTGGAGGAAAATCTGCGTCAATGCGTGCAGGCGATGCAGAACCGTGATTCCCGGCAGAACACGACCGACATTGTGGACGAGGATCTGCTGGTGGATTCTCTGGAAGTCCGGGTGGAGGAGGAGTGTCTGAAAATTCTCGCGCTCTATCAGCCCGTGGCCTCCGATCTCCGTTACATCGTGGCGGTACTGAAAATCAACGGGGATCTCGAGCGGATCGGGGATTTGTCCTCCAGTCTGGCCCGTCACTCGACGGTGCTCCGTCAGAAAAAACAACTCCCGATTCCCTCACAGATTCATACCCTCTCCGGACTGAGCCGGGACATGCTGAATCAGGGCCTCAACGCACTGGTGGAGCGGAATGTGGAGCGTTGCCGGCGGATTCTGCATACGGAAAAACAGGTGGATACGCTCTACCATGAAGTGCGGGAATGGTTTTATCAGCAGATCAAACAGCATCCGGAGGATGTCTCCACCTATCTGGATATTTTCCTGGCCGCCAAAGATCTGGAGCGGATCGCCGATCACGCCTGCAACATCGCCGAAGACGTGATTTATCTGATCACCGGCGAGATCGTCCGCCATCACGCGCTGGATGAAGAGGATTGATTCGGTTCAGGGCCGCACCTGAATCTCCAAAGCGGCACCGGGGGGACAATGGTCATGGAACCAGGCCACATTTTCCCGGACCATGGTCGGTTCAAAACGGTATACACCGGGTATTTCCGGAACATCAATTTCAAGCCGGATCACCACCCACTCTCCGGGGAGCTGAGGGCGGGGTAGCGCGGTGCGCGGCGGATTGGCCGGCAGCATACTTCCCCCGGGTTCAAACCAGCGTCCGGAGGCCTGGACAAGATCGGGCCACTGGTGCCCCCAGACAAAGCTGCCGGTATTCAGGATTGCGAGAGTCAGCCGTTCCCGTGTACCCGCCCGCAGGGTTTCCGGAGGATCGATAAAAACAAAACGTTGTCCGTAGCGTTCCGGGAGCGGCAAGGGTATCTCATAGCGCACAACCAAATCCGTGCGGGATACAGGGGGCTGATTCGGATTCTCAGACGAACCGAGCAGACTGTCCTCCCAGATCAGATCAGCAGGATAAATCCGGGTCAGGGTTCCGGGCGCGCGGTCTCCGAGCCACTGCAGCAGGTGGTGGGTCTGCATGTTCAGCACCTCCTGCGGATAACCGGGCGGGGGCCGGCTGGAGGTTCCATTCACCACCGGGATGTTTTTCATCAGTCCCGCCCACATAAAGTCCAGCAGTTCCTCCGCCCCGTTGCGATGCGGGGAGGCCGTGAAGTACACCAGCTCTACGCCATCCATGGACTCCTGCAGACGGGATATTCTTTGGGTATAAGGTGCCGGATCAAAGGAAGGTACAAACGCGGGAATATTTTCCAGCACCGCAATCCCCAGGAGAACGGTGCCCGCGAGGGTTCGGAACAGCGTCCCGCGTGAAGAAAGCAGGGCATGGATCGACAGCATTCCCGCCGGAATGAGAAACAGATACACCACGGTCCAAATGCGGTTTACCGCCCGGATGGCTGAAGCCCCGGGAAAAATTTTATAAATCAGTTTCCAGGCGGAACCGCCACCGGGAAAGGAAACCGAAAGCAGAACCAGGGCCACACAGGTGATCAGGGCGGCCCGGACAAACACCCGGGAACCGTTCTCTTTTGGAAGCAGAAAAGCCGCGGTCAGGGTTGCGGCGAACAGAAACAAGCCAAACAAACCCAGAGAATGCGGTCCCTCGGGCCATCCGGAGGAGGATACGCCGACACGCTGCCAGAATTCCGAAAGAGCATTGGGAAACACCCAGGCTTTCAGGGGATACAGAAAAGGTTTCAAGGTTTCGAACCCCCAGCCTCCCCCTTCCAGCCCCGCACTCATACGGAGGTAAGGAAGCATAAACCGGAAAATCAGCAGCAGCATGAAAATACATACGCAGGAAGATGAAACTTTTTGCGATTTGAAATAGGTCATCCCCCGGAGGAGAACCGATGGATCCGCAAGCCAGTAAAAGAAAGAAAAAATCAGCAGACCCAACCCCAGAAACCAACCAAGGTAAATCCCGGCCGCCAGCTGCAGACCCACAAAAAAAAGCGTGAGAAACAGGTTTCGGGTCCGGGGATTTTTTAAAAATTCGAGATAAAATCCCAAGGCGAACGGCGCGTACATCTGTCCCAAGAGCTGTGGATGCCCGATCTGGTTCATCACCTGAAGCCCGAATGCAAATACATAGGCCCCGGCCAGTGAGAGCAGAAAGGAAATCCGCAGCATCCGGAAGAGGAAAACAAATGCGGCGATGAAAGAGAGCGAACTGATCGCAATCAGCCAGCCCTGATAGCTCTGCGTAACGGAAAAAAATTCACGCAGCATCCAGTAAAGAGGCGCGGTTCCCAGGAGGTTGTCCGAGAGGGCCAGCACATTCTCCGCCGGCGCGTAAAAGGGAGGAGACCAGAGAGGAAATGCGTAATCCCGGTCAAAGGCCCAGCGGTAGGAATGCTCCAGAAAATAATGATTCAGCCGGGTATCCACCGCATCGCTCTGCATGCGGGAAAAACCGCTTTCCAGTGTGGGACCGTAGATCCGGCTGAGTCCAAACCCGAGGGCTCCCGCAAACAGGAGGATCTGAACGGACAGCCGGACGCTGTGAATGATGCCCGAACTCAAAAACTTCATGGTGCAGAATCCTTTTCGGGGAAGACGGTGTAGATCCGGGAAGAGGTTTCAGGAACCAGATCCGGTTTTGGGCCCTGAAATCCGGGGGGATAAACAATCGAAAAGGATTTCCAGTCCGGATCTTTGGAGGCCACCCAGCGGCGAAGCGCAGAGACGGAGGGTTGGAAAATGTTTTCCGGATACCCCACCGGAGGACGGCTGGAGGCTCCGTTGATGACCGGAGTATTCGCTTTCAGTCCTGC
>JBMTJR010000214.1:0-4484 GCA_049438565.1 Kiritimatiellia bacterium | reverse complement strand
TTTTGACGGGAGGCATAGGATCGGCAGGAATTCAAGGGGGGGGGAATCTCTTTGATCGAATTCCGTTGAACAACCGGAAAGCCCGACTATGATAGCGTTATGACTGAAACAACCGCAGAAATCCGTATTCGTGGGGAATTCACTCCGGACCCGAACAGTTGCCGCTTTATTGTCTCCCAGGAGATTTTTCCGGACGACTGGACGTTCCAGTTCCGGAGTCCGTCGGATGCGCCCGGTTCCGCTCTGATTGAGGCGATTTTCGGCGTGGAGGGGATTGTGGATGTGAAAATTCACCGGGACACTTTCACGATTTCGAAAAATTCACCTGAAGCCTGGCCGAAAATTGCGGCCAAACTCATTCCGATTCTGAAGGAACAGATTTCGGCCGGGGAGGGGATTCTGGATGCGGAGAAACGGGAATCTTTGAAAAATGCGCCGCTGGATGCGGATGTCCGGGGGCTGATCGAGAGTGTGCTTGCGGAGCAGATCAATCCCGCGCTGGCCTCGCATGGCGGATGGGTGAAGCTGACCCGGATTGAAGGTCAGGATGTGTTTGTGGAAATGGGCGGCGGATGTCAGGGATGTGCCAGCAGCCGGGCCACGATGAAATTCGGGATTGAGCGGGCGATCAAAGAGGCGGTTCCCAGTGTGCGGAGTGTGATTGATTCCACCGATCATGAAGCGGGAACCAATCCGTATTATTCCTGAGCAGGATTTGTCCCTGCCTGTCAAAATCAAGGATGCCACTTCGCAGGAAGCTGATTTCATCAATTTTCTTAAGTATTCCCCCCTATGATCGATGTACAGCATTTGACCAAAAAGTATCCTGGAGGCGTGACGGCTGTTCAGGATGTTTCCTTTTCGGTGGCCCCTGGAGAAATTGTGGGCTTTCTGGGTCCGAATGGAGCCGGGAAAAGTACGACCATGCGGATTCTTGCCGGGTATCTCTCCCCCAGTGGGGGCGAGGTCCGGGTGAAGGGGATGGATGTGACCCGCAAAAGCATGGAGGTTCGGCAGTGTCTGGGATATCTCCCGGAGACCTGTCCTCTGTATCCGGAGATGCGGGTGGGGGAATATCTCCGCTACCGGGCGGATCTGAAAGGTCTGTCCCGTCGTCACCGCCGAAGCGGCGTGGACCGGGCGGTGGAGCAGTGCGGACTGCAGGGCGTGGAAAAGCGGCTGATTGGTCAGCTTTCCAAGGGTTTCCGGCAAAGGGTGGGGATTGCGGATGCCCTGGTGCACAATCCCGATTTATTGATTCTCGACGAGCCGACCATCGGACTGGATCCCAATCAGATTGTGCAGGTCCGCAAACTCATCGGGGATCTTTCCGCGTCGCACACGCTGCTGATCTCTTCGCATATTCTCAGTGAAATTGAGGCAACCTGCAACCGGGTGGTGGTGATGAAACAGGGTCAGATTCTTGAATCCGCCACCTTGGAGGAGCTTGAGCGCCGCTGGTCGCCGGGGAGTGGACTGGTGCTGGAGGTGCGCGCGGACGCGGCGGAGGTGGACCGGGTATTGCGGACTTTGCCGGATTTGAAAAAACTGGATGTGTTGCAAAAAGACGAATGGGCCTGCGCGGAACTCCTTTTTCCGCATGGCGCGGAGTTGCGGGAAGCGGTTTTTCAATGTGTGCTGGAGCAGAACTGGACCCTGAGGGAACTGCATGCCCGGCGGCACAGTCTGGAGGAGACTTTTGTGCAGATGACAGGAGGAGAGGAGGCATGAGAATTTTTTTCACGCTTTGGAAGAGGGAGGTGGGCTCCTATTTTGTTTCGCCTGTGGCCTACATCCTGGCCACGATGTTTCTGGTGGTGATGGGGATTGGATTCTGGTTTCTGGCCAATGTGCGGCTGATGGCCGGCGCCACTTTTTACGATTTGCTGAGGGGGCTCTATGGCGGGATTGCCTGGTTTGCGGTGCTGATGGTGATTCCGGTGCTGAGTATGCGTTCTTTTGCCGAGGAAAAACGCTCGGGAACCATTGAAATGCTGCTGACAGCTCCGGTCCGGGATCTTGATGTGGTGTTCAGCAAGTTTCTGGGGGTATTGACGGTTTATGTGGCGATGTGGCTTCCCACCCTGGCCTACTATCCGATGCTTCAGAATGCTTCGGGTCAGGAAATTCCGGTGGATTTCGGGGCTCTGGCCTCCGCGTACCTCGGCGTACTGCTGGTGGGAGGGTTCTATTTGTCGATCGGGATTTTCTGCAGTTCGCTGACCCGGAATCTGATCAGTGCATCCATCTCCTCATTTGCTTTGATCTCCGTATTTTTTCTGGGGGGCTTTCTCCCGGCGGTCAGTCCGATTCCCCGGATTCGGGAATGGACCCAGCCGCTCTCTCCCCTGCTGCATATGATGGACTATGCGCGGGGAGTGATTGATACCCGTTCGGTGGTGCTCTATGTCTCCAGCACGCTGTTGATGCTGATGATCACCACGCGGATTCTGGAGTCACGGAGGTGGCGGGCATGACGCAGGAATCCAAATCCACGGCGCGGCGAATGGTTTGGGGCACCCGTCTCCGCAAAGGAGCCTCCGGTTTTCACCTGGCCCTGAATATTCTGCTGCTGTTGCTGCTCTGGGCCATGATTAATTTTCTCGGCATGCGGAATTACGTTTTTGAGGACTGGAGCGCCCACCAGTCCACGGCGCTGTCGGATAAAACGCTTTCGGTGATCGAAAGTGTGGAGGAACCGGTGGAAATGATCCTGCTGCTCAGTCCGGGCTTTCAGGGGGCGGCCGAGCTGGAGGATCTGGCCCGGGAGTTCCAGCGTCTGAACAAACTTATCTCGGTAAAAGTGGTGGATCCCGACCGGGATATCGCGGAAACCGAGGCGTTGCGGAACCGTTTCCAGGTTTCGCAGCCGGATCAGGTGCTGCTCTCTTTCCGGGAGAGGAAGGTGGTGCTCTCGATGGCGAAAATGCTGGTGATGGAATCGGAGGAGACCCGGGAGCTGGGTCAGGAGCCCCGGATGATCGGTTTCCGGGGGGAGGCGGTGCTGTCGAGCGGACTGATGGAGCTTACCCGGAGCGTGCGGCCGGTGGTCTATTTTCTTACGGGTCACGGAGAAAAAGAGATCGATAATTTTGAGCAGGTCCCTCAGGCCTACTCCACAGTGAGAGAGAAACTGGAGGCCGACAACATCGAGGTGCGGACGCTGAATCTGGAGGAGACCCGCGCGATTCCCGAAGACACGGACCTGCTGGTGATTGCGGGTCCGCGAACCCGGATTTCCCAGCCGGAGCTGGATCTTCTGCGGGCCTACATGACCGCGAAAGGAAGGCTGTTGGCGGCGGTGGATGCAGGCGAGGATGCCGGACTGATTCCGTTTCTGAAAGAATTCGGAATTCAACTGCTGCCGGATGTGGTGGTGGATCCGGTCCGGACCCTTTCCGGCGAGGATGTGAATGTGAGTCAGTACAGCAATCATCCGATTACCGACTCCATGCAGAAAATCCGCAGCATGTTTATCCGGCCCCGTTCGGTGCTGCCGGCTCTGCAAAAAGAGACGGCGGCGGCGGACCGGCCCCAGTATTCGCCGCTGATGACCAGTTCCCCGCAGGGATGGGCGGAAACCCGTCCGAACTTGCGGCCGTACCGTTTTGATGAGAATGTGGATATGCCGGGTCCGGTGCCGATCGCGGCGGCGGTGGAGTGGAAACTTTCCGGCGAAGGGGCCGGAGCAGATGCGGGCAAACGTCTGGTTGTATTTGGTGATTCGCTGTTTGCCGGAAACTGGCTGAATAACGGCGGGGGAATCCTGCTGATGCAGAATGCGGTAAACTGGCTGCTGTACCAGGAGGAACTGCTGGAAATTCCGCCCAAGGATGTCACCGAGATCCGTTTGCAGATGGACAAGGGAGAGCTGTACCGTTTTCTGTTTCTGCTGGCGGTGGTTCTTCCGGGAGCAGTGATGGGATTGGGAGCGTTGGTTTATGTGCGGAGGCGGAAATGATATGAGCGCTTCCAAAACCATCTTTCTGTTGATGCTGGTCCTGGGACTCGGGGGGTACATCTGGTTTTATGAGATCAATCAACTTTCCTCTGCGGAGAAGCGGGCGCTGCAGCGTCAGGCTTTCGATCTGCAGGTGGAGCAGATTAACGGAATCGGGATTCAAACGGCTGACTACAAAGTGGAGCTGACCCAAACGGATCTGGGCTGGGAATTGGTGCGTCCGAAAGGCGCCCGGGCGGCGGCCCCGGTGGTTCAGCAACTGCTCGCCCGGTTGAAAACGCTCGGGAAAGGCGATCTGATCACTCCGGCGGACATGCGGGCGGACGAAAAATCCCTGGCAGAGTTCGGACTGGCCGTTCCGCGGATCAAGCTTACGCTGCGCAGCCCTGCGCAGGTGCGGGAATATCAGGTGGGGGACGTGAATCCGCTTGGGAATTCGGTCTATGTGAAAGAGGAATCCACTCAGAATGTGATGCCTGTTTCCACAGATTTGTTGGAGATTCTGCCCAAGGATCTGCTGGCC
>JBMTJR010000213.1:0-4607 GCA_049438565.1 Kiritimatiellia bacterium | reverse complement strand
GTCTGGCTGAGCTGGAGTGCGGATGACGGATTTATGCTGGAGCGTTACCGTCCGGCCGACGAGGAACTGCTGTCCCTGCCTCCGGAGGAGGCCGGCTGATGCCTGCGAATCCGCGCCGCAGCGAATGGTTGCTTACCGCACCCAGCCTGGGCTGGCTGTTGCTGCTTTTTCTGATCCCGACCCTGCTGGTGTTCACCATCGCGTTCCGCCCTGCGGATGTGTTCGGCGGGATCGGGGAGGGATGGACCCTGGAGACTTTCCGTCGTCTGACCAATCCCAGTTATCCGGCGATCATTTGGCGGACCATCCGGCTGAGTGTGGTGACCACCCTGGTGTGTCTGCTGTTGGCGGTTCCGGTAGGCTACACCATTGCCCGGGCCCGGGCCTCTTTGCGCTCAACCCTGCTGATGCTGGTGATCATTCCGTTCTGGACGAACTTTCTGGTGCGCATCTTCGCCTGGAAGGTGGTGCTGCATCCGGAGGGACTGCTGAAAAATTTTCTGGTGCATCTGGGGCTGGCCGGTCCGGATACCTCTCTGCTCTACAATGAAGGCGCGGTGCTGCTGGTACTGATTTACACCTATCTGCCATTTGCCATTCTTCCGATTTACGCGGCGGCGGAGAAGTTTGATTTTCAGCTGGTGGAGGCGTCCATGGATCTGGGCTGCTCCCGGCTGCGCGCGTTGTGGAACACCTTTCTGCCCGGGATTGGGCGGGGACTGCTGACCGCAGGGCTGGTGGTGTTTATACCGGCGCTCGGTTCTTATGTGATTCCCGATATTATGGGCGGACCCAGCGGCGAGATGATCGGAAACAAAATTGCGCAGCGGGTGTTCATCGACCGGAATCTTCCGCACGCCAGCGGACTGGCCGCGCTGCTTACCCTTGCGGTATTGCTGCCGATGCTGTGGGTGCTGATTCAGCAGGGCCGTGAACATTCCCGCGGACAGGAGGGGCGGGGATGAAACGCAGCCGGATTCCATTCATCGTCACCGGGATCTGTCTGCTGTTTTTTTATTTGCCGATCCTGATTCTGGTGGTGAATTCCTTCAATGCCTCCCGGTTTTCCACGGTGTGGGAGGGCTTCTCTTTCAAATGGTATGTGATGCTGTTCAATGACCGGAAAATCTGGCATGCGCTGCGCAACACCGGAACGGTGGCCCTGGGATCCACGATTCTTTCCATGCTGCTGGGGACCTTGGCCGCGTTTGTGCTGCACCGGTACCGCAGTCGGCTGCAGCGTTTTCATTATGGTCTGGTCTATCTGCCCCTTGTCGTGCCGGACATTCTGATGGGCCTCAGTCTGCTCCTGTTTTTTGTCATGCTCAAAGTCCCGCTGGGGCTGACCACGATTACCCTCGCGCACGTGACCTTCTGTATCAGTTACGTGGCCATGGTAGTGCTGGCCCGGCTGCAGGATTTTGACTTTCAGGTGATTGAGGCGGCCCAGGATCTGGGGGCCGGACGCTGGATGGTGCTCTGGCGGATTCTTCTGCCGCTTCTGGCTCCGGGAATTCTGGCCGGCGGTCTGCTGGCTTTCACGCTCTCGATTGATGATTTTGTGATCAGTTTTTTTGTCGCGGGACCGGGCTCCACTACGCTGCCCATTCAGATTTACAGTATGATCAAACACGGCAATCCCCCGGTGATCAATGCCCTGTCCACGCTGCTGCTCACTTTAACTTTTTTGTTCGTCTGGATCAGTCAACACCTCAAGGAGAAAAATCTATGAAAAGAATATCCAGTCTTCTGCCGCTTGTCTGCGGATTTGCCGCTCTGCTGCTGTTCAGTGGCTGCGCGGAAAAGCGTCCGACTCTGCATGTATATATTTGGTCGGACTACATCGAACCGGAATTGATCAGCCGCTTTGAAGAGGCCCACAACTGCCGCGTGGTGATGGATTTTTATGATTCCAATGAAACCATGTACGCCAAACTGAAAGCCGGCGCGGACGGATATGATATTATCGTTCCCAGTTCCTACATGGTTAATATCATGGCCGAACAGGAGATGCTCTTGCCGATGGATCATGCCTTGATCCCGAATTTGAAATATATTGATCCTTCCTACCGCAAGTTCAGTATGGATCCCGGCATGAAATACAGTGTGCCCTACATGGTGGGCACGACCGGAATCGGATACCGCAAGGACCGGGTGGAGGATTTCGAACCGAGCTGGACCCTGTTCGGCAATCCGGCCTACGCAGGACGGATGACCCTGCTGAATGACATGTGGGAAGTCATCGGAGCGGCTCTGCTGACTCTGGGATACAGCCTTAACAGCACCGACAATGCCCAGTTGGCGGAGGCGAGGGACCTGGTGATCAGCTGGAAGAAAAACATCGCAAAATTTGAGTCGGACCAGTACAAAAACGGATTGGTGTCCGCTGAATTTGTGATCAGTCAGGGCTACAGCGGAGATGTAATGCAGGTAATGGAGGAAAGTGAGGAAATCGTCTACGCGGTTCCAAAAGAAGGTACCTCCATTTTCAGTGATGAAATGGCGATCCTCCGCAATGCACCGGAACCGGAGCTGGCGCATGCCTGGATTAATTTTATGCATGAACCGGAAATTGCGGCGGCGAACATAGATTTTGTCTGGTATCTGGCACCCAATACCGGGGCTTATGCGCTGGTGAGTGATGAAATCAAAAACGAACCCTCGGTGATGCTCTCCGAAGCGATCCTGGCCAAAAGTGAAGCAATCCGGGATCTCGGCGAGGACAACGCCAAATATGTGAAAATCTGGGATGAAATCAAATCCGCCACGCCCTGATTGCGGATGAAGGTATCCCCCGAAAATCAGACCGATTGGAGGGGGATTTTTCTTTTCGAGCCTTTCCGGCTTCATTTGACGCCTCGTGACAGGCTGTAACTGTTAAGGAGTGCGGCCGCTTGCTGCCGCTTTTTCGAAGGAAGCTTGCTTCCGTCTTAAGGTGATCAGAAATGCACAAGGCTTATTCCCTCTTGCAGCAAGCTGCTTCGCCCCCCAAGCGGCAGCTCCCTGGCCGTGGCTCGCGCCACGCGCGGGCATGCGCAAGCTTGCGACCGCACCCCACAACGGTTGAAGCGGAATTGCAACTCTAGCATCTCATCTGAAAAATGCGTCAAATTTAATAGAAATAGCACTAGAGCATCCGGTTGAGCTTCCCGGAGACAAAACCTTCCTCGTCGAGAATCACCTCGGTAAATCCCAGCGCGGAGAAGGCGGATTCGAGTTCTGACTGCAGGGCGTAGAGAGAATCGATGCGGTCGGCCGACACTTCAACCCTTGCGGTGAAGGGCTCTTCGTGCCGGACCCGGCAGATTTCGAACCCATGTTCCTGCAGCCAGGATTCGGCGTTTTCGATCCGCCGCAGTTTGGCCAGGGTGACCCGTTGTCCGTAAGGAATCCGGGAACTGAGGCAGGGGGCGGCCGGTTTGTTCCAGCAGGAGAGGTTCAGTGAAGCCGCGAGTTCGCGGATCTCCTGTTTGTTGAACCCGCATTCCGCAAGCGGGCTGCGGACCTGAAAGTTCCGGGCGGCCTGCAGACCGGGCCGGTAGTCTCCCAGATCCTCGGTATTGGTTCCGTTGAGCACCCAGCAGGGCTGATAGCCTGCAGCCAGGGTTTCAAGCTCCGCATAAAGGGTCTGTTTGCAATAAAAGCAGCGGTTGGCCGGATTCAGAACGTATTGGGGATTGAGCATCTCTTTGGTTTCGATGATCCGTAGCGGAATCCCGTTTTCCCGCGCGAAATCCTTGGCTTCATCCAGATCACTCAGCTTGAGACTGGGGGAGGCGGAAATGACGGCAAGATTTTTTTCCGGACCCAGAAAGTGATTGGCCAGCCAGGCCACCAGAGAACTGTCCACCCCGCCGCTGAACGCGGTCAGGGCGAAGGGGCAGTCGTTAAACCAATTTTTCAGACTGTCGGGCAGGGAATCCATCATTTACCTTCAGACCGGGAGCCGGTTAGGTCAAGGGAGACCGGGTCTTTATTCCGCCGTCTGCGCCTCCAGCAGCTCCGCCTCGAGTTTGGCAATCCGCTGGCGCAGGGAAATGATTTCATTCATGCGGTCGGTGATCGTTTTCAACTGCATTTCCGCATTTTTCTCCAGACGTTTCCGCTGATCGGATTCCTGTTGCAGATTCAGCGTGAGCCGGTTTTGTTCGGACTCTGCTTCCTGGAGGCGGGTCTGCAGGGCATTCATTTGCGTCTGCAACTGATTCCGGGAGTTGACACTCTCACTTAGATCGCCCCGCAGGGTGGTGACCTCGGAAGCGAGCAGTTTCATGTCTTCATTTTTTTTGCGCAGAGCCTCTTCCATGGCGGCGGTTTTCTGCGACCATTCCGCTTCAGCTTTTTTCAGTTCCACCTGTTGATCCTCTGCATTTTCCGCAGCTTTCTCCAGATCTTTCCGCAGATCCCTGTTTTCCCGGGTGAGGGATTTGATTTGATCCCGATAGCCCGATCTCTCCCCAAGCGCCTCCGCCCGTTCCGCCTCGGCAGCTACCTTGTCGGCGCGGTATTTTTCGGCGTCCGCTTTCAGATTCTCCATGGTCTCATCCACCTTGGCGAGCCGGGATTCCAACTCGGCGTTGACCACGGCCAGGGGCGCGCCCAGCGCG
>JBMTJR010000212.1:0-4654 GCA_049438565.1 Kiritimatiellia bacterium | reverse complement strand
CAGAACCGCAGCTCCGGTATTGTAGGCCGGATTCGGAATGATGTAGACCAGATCCCGGTCTTTCAGATCCGGTACAAGAGCTTCCACCCGTTGCTCATATTCCGCCGCCGGGAAGGAAGGAATAAAAGTCTGCACATTCTCCAGAATTGTCCAACCCGCAAGTCCGCTCAGCAAAAGCACACAGGTGACCTTCCTCCGGCGGTCCAGCCAGGACTGCAGGGCCAGTGCCCCGGCCAGAAGCCAGAAGAGATACACAATGACCCAGAGCCGGTTCACGGCCCGGATGGCTCCTGCACCGGGCACAAGTTCAAAGACAAGTTTCCAAAGAGAGAATGCGGGGGTAAGCGGGGTCAGCAGAAGCAGAAAGACCGCCGTTGTGAGGGTACAGACCCGAAGCAGTTTTTTTTTCCGCGCGGGACCACGATAAAAGAAAAACCCGGCTGCGGCACAAAGGAGCAACAGTGCGCCAAAAATTCCCAGCGAGTGCGTTCCCTCCGCAAGGTTATCCACATACAGGGATGCGGCCCAGCGCCGGTGCAGAAATGAGGTGTGACTCGGAATGACCCAGGCATGGAGGGGATAAAGAAAATTCCGGACCGTCTCATACCCCCATCCCCCCTCCAGTGTTTTGCTCATGCGCAGATAGGGCGCCATGAAGGCTCCGGTGACCAGCAGGGTCCCTCCGCCTATCAGCAGTACCGATTTTAAATTCGCTTTGAGGTATTCCCAGCAGCGCAGAAAGACGGCGGGATCGACAGCCAGATAGAGCAATCCACTGACCATCAGCCCCAGAGCCAGAAACCAGCCCAAATAAACTCCGGCCGCAAGCTGTAAAAAAAAGAACAGCGCCAAACCTCCGAGATAGCGGGTGCGGGGCTCCTGCAAAAACCGGAAAAAGCAGAGCAGCATCAGAGGCGTATAAACCTGCACCAGCAATTGCGGATGGCCGATCTGGCCGATCCGGGGCAGCCCGAATGCGAAGACATAACTGCACAGCAGGCTCAGAATCACCCCCACCCTCAGGGAGCGGAAGAAAAACAGAGTGCTGAGGAACGTCAGCAGGGAAATCTGCATCAGCCAAAGCTGATAACTGTGCCGGGCGGAGGCAAATACCCGGTTCAGCCAGTAAACCGGGGCGGTGCCCAGCAAATTGTCAGAAAGCGCCAGAATATCTGGCGCCGGTGCATAAAAGGGCGGGGACCACAACGAAAAATCATATTCCGGATTGGCAATCCATTGATAGGAGTGTTCCAGGAAATAGTGATTCAGCCGGGTATCCACCGGCTCTGCCTGCACCTGTTCGAATCCGCTTCGAATCGTGGGATGGAACATGTTCAGGACCCCGCCTGTCCCGATCACGAGATAGCAGAGCCAACACAAAAATCGCGTGCGGGAGGGGAGACAGGACTGAGGCATATTCCGTCTTTAAGTTCCCGCAGGTCAGAAGCAAGAAAATGTGTCCGCCACTGCCTCTGCCGCTGCGGGTGGAAGATCAGGGATAGCGGGGAGCCTGTTTTACCGGAAGATCTCCGGATTTGCCAAACACCAGCCCCCGGTAACCCTCGGTCGTCTGGGAAAGATGCCACACTCCGTTGGGCTGGAAGATGGCCATATCGATGGCGCCATCCCCGTCATAATCCGCCGGAACCGGAATGTCTCCGGGTGCTCCCAGCTGCAGTCCGGCATACCCGGCCGCACTCCGGGCCAAATGCCAGGTTCCATTGGCCTGATATACCGCCAGATCTTCGATCCCGTCCCCGTCATAATCCCCGGGGACCGGAAGATCAGTGGGCAACAGTCCCCATTGTCTGGTGGTTTCACCATCTGTACTCGCAAGGATATGCCAGGTCTGATCCGAGGGACGGAACACGGCGAGATCCGCCTCCCCATCCCCGTCATAATCTGCGGGGACCGGAATATCTCCAGGGATCCCCCAGAGGCGGCCGAAATATCCATCGCGGGTCATGGACAGATGCCATACCCCGCTCCAGGGTTCGTAAATCGCCATGTCGGTCGCCCCGTCTCCGTCGTAGTCCGCCGGCACCGGAATCACCCCGGGACTTCCCAGTTGAAGTCCGGCATAGTTTGCCGCCGTGCGGGCCAAATGCCAGGTTCCGTTCAGCTGCAGAACCGCCGCATCCGCCAAGCCGTCTCCGTCATAATCCCCCACCACCGGCACATCCGAAGGCAGCAGTCCCCAGACGTAATTGCGGGTCTGACTGTTTCCGGACTGCAAAAAGGTAAAGGTGTTGTTCGAGGGGTCATAAATGGCGATGTCCGCCCGTCCGTCTCCATCCACATCCAGTGGATTCAGCCGGTCGGGGAGTACCGTCACGGTAACCGGCACATTCTGATTGCCGTTGGTGCCGTTTGACTGAATAGTCACGGTCCCCGTGTACTGCCCCTCGGTCATGGAGGAAGTGTCAAACTGCACCTGCACGCTGTCGGTCTCCCCGGTGCTGCTTCCATTCGGGGAGGGAATACTGATCCATGGCTGATCCCCCACCACGGTATAGGTCAGGGTGTTGACCCCGGAATTCCAGATGCTCAGGTTTCGGGTTACGGTGGAGGTTCCCACCCGCACATTGGCAGTGAGGGCGGAGGGAGACCAGGCGAGAACAGGATCTGTCGCCTGCAGGCGAATATCAATTCCGTCAAAATTATAGCCCGCCGCCGCGGAAATCACCCGGATCTTGGACCAGCCTTTTTCCAGCGTCACGACGGGTCCGGCCACATCTCCGAAAGTGCCCCAGCCCCCGGTATTGGGAATCGAAGTGATGCTCCCTTGCGTTTCCCCGTTGACCTGCAGATACATTTTCCCACCCGTGGAGGGGGACGCGACCCGGTAATAAATTTCATAGTTCCCGGATGTGGGAACATTCACCGTGTATTCAAGCCACTCGCCTGCCTGAATCCAGCCCACAAAGTGTCCATTGCTGGCGGAACCCAGCGCGGCAATTTCCACCTGATCGCCACTGCGGTACGTGGTGCCGAGATTTCCTGCCGAACTGTCCCAGTAGGATACTCCGCGCCCGCCCAGATCATAATTCTCCGCCTCCACAAAAGCAGGAACCGAAGTTTCCGGAGTCAGGTAAGAGCTTTCCGGGATGAAGCGGGAGTAATTCACATTGGCGGTGGTGCCGGGATCGTTGGACAGAGAATACTGAACGTTCTCCAACTGGTTTGTCACCGTGGAGACTCCCGAGCGGAAGGCTCCCCGGTCGGTCAAGGCAAGATTTCCGGGCAAAAGCGTGGGCGATCCAGCATCCGGAATCACCGCATAGGCCAGATACGCACTCTGCTGGAAAGTCAGAGGAAGTACTGACTCCAAAAGATTCAGCGCGCCCCCGCCACTTCCGGGAGGGTTGTGACCGAAATAACTGCCGTTCCAGTTCGGGGTGTTGTTGTCAGGGTTGAAAACCCCATCATTTCCATTCGCATCGTTGCCGATTACATAGGAATTGGTGGCATTGATATCTGTATCCAATACCAAAGTCACCGCTCCCCCGCCGCCATCCGCCGTGTTGTTGAGCAGGAAGAGCCGGTCAGCGACCAGATTCGAATTCTGCAGCCAGATGCCGCCCGCATGACCCGACTGGGAACCAAACGCGGTGGAACTGCAGTCGACAACCGCGACATTTGTCAGCGTGATGTCCCCCTGCTTGCTGTAGGTTTGATCCCCCGTGTGATAGATCCCGCCGCCTGCATGCCCTGTACAGCTCTGGATCAACACATTCTCCATGACCAGCGTACCCTCCCGGTAATCCTGGACATTTTCAAAATCATTGCTGCTGAAGGAAACCGCCCCGCCGGTTCCCAGTCCTCCCACCGCGTGGTTGTCATAAAACACACTGTTACGGATTTCAAAATGCGCCCGGAAACTCTGCATCGCGCCTCCCCCCTCCGCATAGTTTCCCTCGAAATAACAACGGTCCACCCGGATGCGGAAACTTCCTTCGGAAAAGATGGCTCCCGCTTCGGTGTTGCCCGCCGGGGTCAGCCCTGGAAGCGGATCAGCAAAATTGTCGATAAACCGTGAACCCGAAATGGTTACGAGATCTTCAGGCTGTCCCAGCGGGGTGATGGAGGTGATTGCGCCGCCGGCGTAAGAGCAGGAGTTGTTGATAAATTCACAATCGATAATATTCCCTCCCGCCACGGCAAAATACAAGGCCCCTCCCCCGTTATCGGCGGCCGCCTGGTCCTGAATCCGGTTGGTATTATTTTCAAACAGACACTCTTTGAAGGTCACCTGAGCCCGCCCCCCGTTAATGAGGGCCGCCCCGCCTGTGCGCTCGGAGACATTTCCCCGGAACGTGCAGCCAACAAAGACCGGATGAGCCAAAGTTCCGAAAATAAGAACCGCTCCTCCCTGCCGGGCTGCGCGATTATTTTCAAAAATGCAGCTCAGAAAAAGCGGTTTACAGTCGGCCAGCGTCACCGGGGAGACTGCAGTTCCGAATTCGCGTCCGTTGGCAAAGGTGAATCCGTCAAAAACCAGATTTTTCTCTGAATCCCCATTGACCCCATTCGCAATGTACAAAAGTTTGTTTGTGCCTGCTCCGCTGATGATGGTCACATCCGGGCCTCCCGAGGCCCGGAAATACAGGTTCTTGTTCAATACCACCGAAAACATCTCCAGAGCCAATCTGAG
>JBMTJR010000211.1:0-4662 GCA_049438565.1 Kiritimatiellia bacterium | reverse complement strand
AGAAATGACGCAGAATCAGTCCTCCACAGACCGGAACCAGCACCAGTACCAGGGAAACGATGATGTCTTTGGTGGGAATGACAAAGTGGGCTTCGTCACCCATCGCTTCGGAAATCTCTTTTACAAAAGGAACCGTATAAATTTTAAGCAGCAGCGGTGTCATCACCAGGGCCAGCAGGGTGGAGGCGGTGGTCATGGAAATACTCAGGGCCACATGTCCGCGGGCGAAATAGGCAAAAAGATTGGAGGTGGTTCCTCCGGGCAGACATCCCACCAGAATCAGCGAAATCGCCAGGGCCGGCGGCAACTGCAGGGCCAGCGATAGGCCGAGCGCAATCAGGGGCATAAACCCGAACTGGGAAAGGAATCCAATCAGAATCATGCGGGGACGGCGGAACACGCCTTTGAAATCCGCAGGGGTGAGACTGGCCCCCATGCCGAACATGATAATAAGAATCATGACCGCGAGCAGGGCCTTGTCGATGGGGTAGAGCAGCTGGAGGTCGGGATCAATCATGGGACTGTTGCATCTCCTCGATCCGGTCGGCGTAGCGTTCGTGGATCACATGCCGTTTGAGTTTAAACAGACTGGTCAATTCCTCCCCCACCTCCAGAGGCCGGTCGAGGAAACGGATATCTTTGACCACCTCATAGCGTTTGAAGGCGGACGGATCCGACATCGCCTCTTTGATTTCCTGCTGAATCCGTTCGCGCAGTCCGGGCAGACGCAGGAGCTCCGCAAGGCTGTCGGCTGCAAATCCCGCCTCCCGGCAGGCCTCGAGATCAGGCAGAATCAGGGCACAGACGAATTTGGCATCCTGTCCCACCGCCACACACTGTTCGATCAGCGGACATTGCTGCAGGCGCATTTCGATGGGTTCGGGTTCCACGTTTTCCCCGTTGCGCAGCACCAGGGTGGCTTTGCGGCGGCCAAGGATTTTGAGGGTGTCACTGTAGGTCATCATGCCGATGTCCCCGGTGCGGAACCAGCCGTCGCCGCTGAGCACCGCCTGGGTGATTTCCGGATCTTTGTAATATCCCTGCATGATCTGGGGTCCGCGGACCTGAATTTCCCCGCGCCGTCCGCGGCCATCACCCGGAACGCCGGCGGCGGGGTAGAGAATTTCCCCGGTGTCGAAATCCACAATCCGCAGTTCGGTACTGGGAATGAGCGGTCCCACGCTTCCCCGCACCAGCCTTTCGGGGGTGCGCACCGCCAGCACCGGAGAGGTTTCGGTGAGACCATAACCTTCCAGCACCGGGATCCCGATGGCGTTGAAAAAACGGGCGATTTCCGGCGGCAGGGCGCCCCCGCCGGAAATGGTTCCTTTCAGCGAGCCGCCGGCTTTGCGGCGCACACTTTCGAGCACCGCCGCATTGAAAAATCCATACCAGGGCAGCAGCAGGATCCACTGCAGGGCGGCCCGGATTTTGCGCAGGGCGATGCGCAGCGGGGACTGCGGGGTCAGACGCAGATCCTGATCCCGGAGCAGGAACAGCGCCTCCCGATAGTGGGTGCCCAGAAACAGGGCGATGGCAAAAAGTCCGCGCCGCACGGGATGGGAACGGCGCACGGTATTCAGAATGCGGTGGTGCAGACTTTCCCAGAGCCGGGGTGCCGACCCCATGAAGGTGGGTTCGACCTGTTTGAGGTCTTCGCCCAGATGACGGCTGTCCGTATAATAGTTGCAGGCGCCATGACTGATAGCGAACACTTCAAACATGCGCTCGAAAATGTGCCAGATGGGCAGAATCGAGAGAACCCGGTCGGTGCAGGAAAGCTGAATCGGCACGTGGTCGATCTGCGACATGATGTTGGCATGGGAAAGCATCACGCCTTTGGGTTTGCCGGTGGTGCCGGAGGTGTAGATCAAAGTGAACAGATCTTCGGGGCGGACCGCATTGCGGCGCGGGTCGATCTCTGCTGCCCCCTCCTCCAGCCAACGGCGTCCCTCCGCCTCAAGTTCGCGAAGTGTGCGCACACCTTCGGGGGCCGCTTTGCCGGAATCGAGTTGGATGAGTTCCCGCAGGGCGGGCAGACGATCCCGCAGCTCCAGACAGCGCCGCGCCATCTGCTGGGTTTCCACAAAGGCGATTTTCATACCTGAATGGTTGACGATATGGATCAGTTCTTCGTCTGTGAGATCCACGCCGCGGGGGGTATTGACTGCGCCGCAGAGCTGAATCCCCACATCCGCCAGCATCCATTCGACCCGGTTGTCGCTGAACATACCCACCGGTTCCCGGGCGGCCAGGCCCAGCTGGATAAGGCCTTCGCCCAGCGCGCGCCCGCGGTTGAACAGTTCCCGGAAAGAGAGTGGTTCCCAGACCCCGTTTTTCTGTCGGGTGGCAAAGGCGGGGAGCGATTCAAAGCGTTCCGCCGCCCGGGCATAGAGTTCGGCCAGATGGGAGGCATGGATACGCGTGGAAACAGTCATAACGCCTATCCTTATCAGGTTGAGCTATCGATGATCAAAATGAATCGGTCGGGAAAATCCGGTTTGGATGGGGGACATTCTGTCCCCACAAAAAAGGAAGAAGTGGATGTGGGGGTTGCAAACCCCCGATCCGGGGTTCAGAGACCCAGAGTCGCACACTCCAGAGCAGCCAGGGCCGCGTAAGCTCCCCGGCTTTCTCCGCCGCTCAGACAGCGCTCCTCCGCCTGCTTCAGGGTGTGGGCACTCACCACCGCATCGATGACCGGACAGTTCCGCTCCGAGGAAATACGGGCAAAAGCCCGGGTCAGCGTGTGCATGATCAGCTCCGCATGCCGGGTTTTGCCCTCCAGCACCACCCCGCAGGCAATCATCGCATCCAGTCCGTGATCCCGGTCCAGCCGTTCCAGCATCAGCGGAATCTCAAAGCTTCCCGGCACCCAGACCACCTGAATGTCCGCCGCCGCCACCCCGTGGTTACAGAGGGTCTCTACGGCGGAAGTGACCAGCGCGCCGCTCAGTTCGATGTTAAACCGTGCCGCCACAATCCCGATTTTCCGCCCCCGGCCATCATGATGACCCGAGTACTGACGCAGACCGTCGGGCAGAACCGGCAGGCCAGCGGTGGGTTCAGGGTAAAAATGCTTTTTCATAACAGGTGACCCAGCCGGGTTCTTTTGGTTTCGAGATATTTGGCATTGTGGGGATTGCTGGGGATGAGGACCGGGATACGCTCCACCACTTCAATTCCGTTTTGGTTCAACCCGTCCACTTTTGCCGGATTGTTGGTCATGAGCCGGATTTTTTCCACCCCGAGATCTTTCAGAATCAGGGCGGAGGAGAGGTACTCACGCTGATCCGCATCGAAGCCCAGGGCCAGATTCGCCTCCACAGTGTCCATCCCCTGATCCTGCAGGGCGTAGGCCTTGAGTTTGGCTCCCAGCCCGATGCCCCGGCCTTCCTGCCGCATATAGAGGATGATGCCGCGTCCGGCCTGCTGCACCTGCTGCATGCAATGGTGGAGCTGATCTCCGCAGTCACAGCGCATGGAATGCAGCACATCTCCGGTCAGACATTCGCTGTGCACCCGCACCAGCGGGGCGTCCCCCGCAGTCACATCGCCCACAAACAGGGCCATGTGATCCTTCTGATCCAGAGAGGAGCGGTAAATCCGGCACTGAAAATCGCCGTGCCGGGTGGGCAAAGTGATTTCCCCTTCAAATTCCACCGAAGCCTCCTGCTGCTGACGGTAGGCGATCAGGGCGGCCACCGAGCTCATTTTCAGCCCGTGTTTCCGGGCAAACGCCACCAGATCCTCCAGGCGCGCCATCGTACCGTCGTCATTCATGATTTCACAGATCACCCCCACCGGGCGGCGGCCGGAGAGTTTTGCCAAATCCACCGAGGCTTCGGTATGCCCGGCCCGGCCAAGCACCCCTTTCGCATTGGCTTTAATGGGAAACATATGCCCCGGCCGCACCAGATCCCGGGCGGTGCTGCGCTCGTCCGCGATCACCCGGCAGGTCTGAGCCCGGTCGGCGGCGGAAATCCCGGTGCTGATCCCGTGACGGGCGTCGACCGACTCCATAAACGCGGTCGGAACCGGCACATCCTCGTCCCCGGTATGCCGCATATCCGCGATGCCCAGCCGGGCCACTTCGGATCCGGGCAGGGTCACACAAATCAGCCCCCGTCCGTGGGTGGCCATAAAATTGATCATTTCCGGGGTGACCGCGTCGGCGGCACAAATGAGATCCCCTTCATTTTCACGGTCTTCATCATCCACCACCACCACCATCTCCCCCCGGCCCACCGCCGCGAGGACCTCCTCAATGGGATCCAGAACCGAATGTTTAGTTTTTTCTATCGTTTCCATATGCATTGCCTTTGTTTTCAACAGGGCAAAGCATTCAACCTCCGCCGGCATGCGGCAGAGGCGGAAGGATCTTCTTTCATCCCGACTGTACGGTCGGCTGGACATAAAAAAGCAGGAAAGCTTTTCTGATTCCATCAGTCCCGGCCGAGGCCGGGAGTCGCGGGCTATCACCGCCGGTAGGGAATTTTCCGAGAAACGGAATCACCCTGCCCTGAAGATCATTAGATAAAATGAGCTGCATCAATACGCCCGAATCCTGAAAAAGACAAGGGGAATTCACGGGTTCCTTGTGTCGGGGACAGGGTTGCACGGAGTTTCATAACAAGTGCTTACTACAAGGGGTTATACAAA
>JBMTJR010000210.1:0-4698 GCA_049438565.1 Kiritimatiellia bacterium | reverse complement strand
GCGCCGCAGACGGAAAGCCGGAAAAGGCCGCGCTTGGTGATCACCATCCCGCCGGCTACCAGCAGCGCGCCCGGTTTTACCGCATCAGTGACGAGGCCAGACTCCTCTTTGCCAAAAATATTGCCAAGTACCTGCTGTTCCTCGCAGAGACCACCGGACTGGCCACGTCTGAAAAAGTGCAGTCCACGCGTCAACTGCTGGAGAGCACTCCGGATCTCGAAGCCTTCCAGGCCGCGATCGCTCCCTGATCCATCCTCGTAAGACGGAAGGGAACCCAAAAAATGTGGAGCGGGAAGTGGAGTTTTTCACAACCGCGGACTTCAGGACGACGCGGACCCATGTAAATGGGTGCCTCAATAGTTATGGTGCGGTCGCGAGCTTGCGAGCTGCCGCTTTGGGGGCGAAGCAGCTTGCTGCAAGAGGGAAGAAGCCTTTTGCATTTCGAATCACCTCATGGCGGAAGCAAGCTTCCTTCTTAATAGCGGCAGCAAGCAACCGCACTCCACAAAAGGCGGAAAAATCAGCAATGAGAATAAAACAGCCCCACGTCTCTTGACAAACCCTACTAAATCAATAGAGATACTACACTATGATTTCAAAGAAGTGTACGTATGCGCTCAAAGCGGTGCTGGCTTTGGCCAGAAACCACGGTGGCGCGCCCATGACCATTCAGCAAATTGCCCGGAATGAGGACATCCCATCCCGCTTTCTGGAGGCCATTCTGCGTGATTTAAAACAGAGCGGGCTCACCGACTCTGTGCGCGGCAAAGACGGCGGGTACCGGCTGACCCAGCTCCCCAAGGACATCAGCATCGGCCAGGTTGTCCGGGCCGTGGAGGGTCCCTGGTTTCCCCAGGCGGAATCCGAAACCCGGGATGTGTTTCTCTCGGTGTGGGAAGAGGCGGACCGGACCCTGCGCGAAGTGCTCGACCACAAAGATTTTCAATCCCTGATCGCGGAGCAGGATCTCCTGCGCGGCGGCGGCACCCTTCATTATTCCATTTAAACCAGGAACGCAACATGACCCATGACATCGATTTAAACGAAGCCAACGCGGCTTTGGCAGACGCCTCTCCCGCTGAAATTCTCGAATGGGGCGCAGAAGTCTCGGGAGGACAAATCCTCATCTCGACCAATTTCCGTCCTTATGAAGCCGTGCTGCTGCACATGGCAGTACAGCAGATTCCGGACATTCCGGTGCTCTGGGTCGATCATGGCTACAACACCCCGGCCACTTACCGTTGCGCCGAAGCCACCATCGCACAGCTGGATCTGAATGTGCATCTCTATATCCCCGCCCGCACCGCCGCTCACCGGGACACCATGCTCGGAGGCATCCCCACCCTCGACGATCCCGAGCTGCACGATGCCTTCACCGAAGAAGTCAAACTGGAACCTTTCCGCCGCGGAATGGAGGAATTAAGTCCCAAAGTCTGGCTGACCGCCCTGCGCCGGGTGCAGAATCCGAACCGCGAAACCATGCCTATCGTGGCCAGAACTCCGGACGGCGTTCTGAAGCTGTCTCCGGTTCTCGCCTGGACGGATACGCAGATGCAGGCCTACATCGATGCGCACCAGCTGCCCAATGAATTTAACTACTACGATCCCACCAAAGTCCTGGAGAGCCGGGAATGCGGTCTGCATCTCGACTCCGCCAAACTGTAACCTTTTTAAAAAATCATGAGTCAATACAAACTCTCCCATCTGGAGCTTCTGGAAACCGAAGCCATTCATGTCATGCGCGAAGTCGCAGCCGAATTTGAACGTCCCACCCTGATGTTCAGCGGCGGCAAGGATTCGATTGTCATGCTCCGACTGGCCGAAAAAGCATTCCGGCCGGGGAAAATCCCCTTTCCCCTGCTCAATGTGGATACCGGTCACAACTTTCCGGAACTGAATGAATTCCGCGACCGCCGGGCCGCCGAGCTGGGGGCAAAACTGATTGTCCGCACCGTGGAGGACGCCATCGCCAAAGGAATCGCCACGCCGGTTCCCGGCGAACTGAGCCGCAACCGTCTGCAAATCCCCACCCTGCTGGCCGCCATCGAGGAATTTCAATTTGATGCCGCCCTGGGGGGCGCCCGGCGGGATGAGGAAAAGGCCCGCGCCAAGGAGCGCTTTTTCTCATTCCGCGACGAATTCGGTCAGTGGGAACCCAAAAAACAGCGGCCGGAACTCTGGAATATCTACAACGGCCGGGTTTTTCCCGGACAGAATATGCGGATTTTCCCGCTCTCTAACTGGACCGAAGCGGATATCTGGGAGTACATCGGCAAAGAAAATCTCGATCTGCCGAACATCTATTTTGCCCACGAGCGTGAGGTTGTGCGGCGGAAGGGTCAGTGGCTGCCGGTCAATGATCTGCAGCCGCCCAAACCAGGCGAGGAGGTCAAAACTCTCCGCGTCCGGGTGCGCACGATTGGGGATATTATGACCACCGGCTGCATCGAATCCGATGCGACCCGGATTGAGGATATTCTGGCCGAAGTCGCCTCTGCCCGGGTTACCGAACGCGGCGGCCGGGCCGATGACAAAGTTTCGGAAAGCTCCATGGAGGACCGCAAACGGGAGGGGTATTTTTAGGTCGGCAAGCCTCCCTAAAATAGGAGAGGGAAGATGGGAGTTGGAAGATGGGGCATGTGCTCTGGCCTCCTTCCCGCTCTCAAATTTCACTTCTCCCAAATCTCAAATCTTAAATTTTATTTCTCAAATCGAATATCCATGAACCCAACTTCAAACTCCACTCTTCCAACTTCTGCGCCAGAGGCGCACGCAGGCACCCAACTCATGCGTTTCACCACTGCCGGCTCCGTTGATGACGGAAAAAGCACCCTGATCGGACGCCTTCTTCACGACTCTAAATCCATCTTTGAGGATCAGTGGGAGTCCCTCGAACGCTCCGCCGATCTGGCGGGCGGGGCGGAAGTGAATCTGGCCAACCTCACCGACGGTCTCCGCTCCGAACGGGAACAGGGAATCACCATCGATGTGGCCTACCGCTATTTTGCCACTCCCCGGCGCAAATTCATCATCGCCGACACCCCCGGACATGTCCAGTACACGCGCAACATGGTCACCGGCGCTTCCACCGCCAACATGGCCCTGGTGCTGATTGACGCCCGCAACGGCGTGGTCGAACAGTCCAAACGGCACGCCTACATCAGCAGCCTGCTGGGCATTCCGCACATGACCGTTTGCATCAATAAAATGGATCTGGTGGATTTCAGCGAAGAGCGTTTCCGGGAGATCCGCGAACAGTTCTACGCCTTTATTCCCCGGCTGGATATCCGGGATATCACCTTTATTCCCATCAGTGCCCTGAAAGGCGACAACGTGGTCAGCGAATCCGAAAATATGCCCTGGTACCACGGCCCCACCCTGCTGAGTCATCTGGAGGATGTGTATATCGCCAGCGACTGGAATCTGAAAGACTTCCGCATGCCGGTTCAGTATGTGATCCGTCCCCACAGCGACGAACATCATGACTACCGGGGCTTTGCGGGTCAGATCACCGGGGGCACCCTCAAAGTCGGCGACGAAATCGGCGTGCTTCCTCTCGGCGCCCGGAGCCGGGTGAAATCCATCCTCACGCATGAGGGCGAGGCGCAGGAGGCCATCTGTCCGCAGTCGGTTTCGCTCGAACATACACACAATATCGACATCAGCCGCGGGGACACCCTCACCGGTCTGGACAATCTGCCCTACACCACGAATGATCACAATGCCCACTTGTGCTGGATGCATGAGAAAGGTCTGCAGCTGGGGAAAAAATATCTGATCAAACACGGGTCCCGCAGCACCAAAGTGGTCTTCCAGGAACTGGTCAATAAAATCGATGTGCACACGCTCGAGGAAATAGACGAGCCGACCGCACTGGGCCTGAATGACATCGGGCGGGTCAAATTCAAAACCATGACTCCCCTGGTGTACGACGCCTACAAAAAGAATCGTTATGTAGGCGGATTTGTGATTATTGACGAAGCCACCAACGACACCGTCGCAGCCGGAATGCTCCGTTCCCCCGAGAAAAGCCAGACCCTGACTGACTTCACCGATTATGCCATTTGATTCATGAGCGCCCTTCCCTCTCCCCTCCGGGTCTTTTCCCGCAGCAGCCGGCTGGCCCGTCTGCAGGTGGAGGAGGCTCTCCCTTTTTTACAACAGGCTTTTCCGGACCGTAAATTCCAGGCGGAAGCTTTGGAAACCGTGGGAGACCGGGATCTCAGCACGCCGCTGACCGATCCGTCCGTCCCGGCGGACTTTTTCAGCCGGGAACTGGACCGGTTGCAGCTCATGGGAGAGGCCGATCTGGTGGTGCACAGCGCAAAAGATCTGCCGCAGCCTCTCCCGGAAGGTCTGGTGCTGGGAGCCATGCTGCCGGCCCGCGACACCCGGGACAGTCTGGTCATCCGCGAGGGAGTGGATTTGCGCGAAGGCGGAGTGATCGGCACCAGCAGCAGCGTCCGCGAAGCGGCCATGCGCGAATTGTATCCGCTCTGCACCTTTAAATCCATCCGCGGGGATATCGGACAGCGGCTGGCCCAGCTGGATGCCGGGGACTACGATGCGGTGATTATCGCGGGCTGCGCCCAGGCACCTGTCGATTACGGGCCGCTCGAGGCAAAAGTTGCACAGGCAAAGAGCGGAGACTTCGGGTCCTGTTACACAAACATTAACGCCGCCGCCGTCAATCTTGAG
>JBMTJR010000209.1:0-4711 GCA_049438565.1 Kiritimatiellia bacterium | reverse complement strand
CCGGGAGGGAGGGGGGGCGGTCAATGAGCTTGCGGATGCAGACGGCGACCCCGGCACAGGCCAGGCTGCCGAAAAAGGCGCTCATCAGTGCGACGGACCAGGCTGGATTGGGGTAGCCCCGGAATTCCGCACTGAAAAAGATCCACTGAAACAGCCAGGCCAGAAAGGTCCAGATGGGATAGCCCGGAGGATGCGGCACCCCCAGATAATCGGCAGCCACCACCAGTTCTCCCGCATCCTCGAGGGTGATGGAGGGCGGCAGAGAGTAGAGGTAAACCGCCAGCGAAATGACAAAGCAGAGCAGGAAACAAATTCCGTCTCTGCGTGACCAGAACGACATGGGGCGGGAGGAAATTAGAGGCGGCCCAGATATTTAATTCCGCGCACGACGGTCAGGGCGGAACCCACAAAGATTGCCCCCCAGGCCAGACTCACGGGACGACTCATTTCCGCTCCGTTGATTTTCAGATGCAGACCGCAGTAGATCATCAGGGCGGCGGCCGCGATCGTGATGAGGGCGAAAAGAATTTTTGGCTTTTTCATAAGGGAGACTCCCGGGGATTATTCCCACTCAATACTGGCAGGGGGTTTGGTGGAGATATCAAAGAGCACCCGGTTCACCCCTTTAACACTGTTGAGGATCCGGTTGGAGATCTCCCGCAGGATGGGGTAGGGGATTTCCACCCAGTCGGCGGTCATGGCGTCCTCACTGATCACGGCCCGGAGGCTGATGGGGTATTCGTAAGCCCGGACATCCCCTTTCACTCCCACCGATTTGGAGGGGAGGATGGTGGTGCAGGCCTGCCAGATTTTGTCGTACCAGCCGGTTTTTTTGAGGGTGGAGATGAAAATGAAATCCGCCTCCCGCAGGATATCAAGTTTTTCGCGGGTGATCAGGCCCGGACAGCGCACGGCCAGACCGGGACCGGGGAAGGGGTGACGCACCAGTGCCCGTTCGGGAATGCCGAGGGAGCGTCCGAGTTCCCGGACTTCATCCTTGAATAATTCCGAAAGGGGCTCCAGTACTTTCCCTTCCGCCTTCAGTTCCATAATCCGGTTCACCCGGTTGTGGTGGGTTTTGATTACCGACGCTTTAGAGCCACTGGTGGCGCTCTCGATCACATCCGGATAAAGCGTGCCCTGAGCGAAGAGCTGAATGTCGCCGGCGTGTTTGAAAAAGACATCCAGAAACAGGTTCCCGATAATTTTCCGTTTGGCCTCCGGATCCTCGACGCCCTCCAGGGCCTCCAGAAAAAGATCCGCAGCCGGGATGGTGTCGATTTCCACTCCGACCTCTTTGAACTGCGCCTGTACCTCCTCCACCTCATTTTTCCGCAACATCCCGTTATCCACAAAGATGGGATGAATTTTCACGCCTGCTTTGTGCAGGAGCACCGCGAGCACGGTGCTGTCGACCCCGCCGGAAACGCCGCAGACCACTTCGCGTCCGCCCACTTCCTCCACGATCTCCCGCAGGATTTCTTTTTTAAACGCTTCGACATCAAATTCCGGCTGGGTGTCCAGACAGCTCAGATAATTTTTTAAAACCTGACGTCCATCATGACTGTGGGTCACCTCGGGATGAAACTGAATTCCGTACCAGTTTTCTTTGAACTGGAGACTGACCGGTTGTCCCTCCTCATTCCGGGCCAGCACCACCGCCCCTTCCGGTAGGGTGGTGACGGTGTCGCTGTGACTCATCCAGATCTGCGAATTCTCCTCCACACCGGCAAACAGCGACTTGTCGTTTTCAATCCGCAGTCTGGCCGGACCGTATTCGCTGGTGGTTCCCGGTTTGAGTTCTCCGCCGAATTTTTTATTCAGCAGCTGCATGCCGTAACAGACGCCCAGAACCGGGAGATTCATCCCGGCAAGGCATTCAAAGTCCACGTCCGGGGCATCCGGTTCGCTTACGCTGCTGGGCCCGCCGGAGAGGATGACCCCCGCAAGTCCGGTCAGACTGGAAAGCGCTTCCGGGGGATAGAGTTTTGCGTAATACCCCAGTTCGCGAACCCGCCGCACGATTAACTGGGAGTACTGGGATCCGTAATCCAAAACGGCGATTTGAACGTCCATGCAGATTCCTTTTTGCCTCAGGAGGCGCTGTAGTTGACAGGTTCTTCGGTCATGAAAACATCATGCGGATGGCTTTCGCGGAGACCTCCGGAAGTGATGCGCACGAATTTGGCTTTTTCCCTCAGCTCGGTCAGATTTCCGGCCCCCACGTATCCCATTCCGGAACGCACGCCGCCGATCAGCTGGAACACCACCCCGGCCAGCGGTCCTTTATAGGGGATACGGGCCTCGACGCCTTCGGGAACGAGTTTGCCGGAGGAGTTCTGGCCGTAGCGGTCGCCGCTGCCTTTTTTCATGGCCCCGGTGCTGCCCATGCCCCGGTATTCCTTGTAATTCCGTCCCTGCATCCGGACCAGAGCCCCGGGACTTTCATCGGTGCCGGCCAGCATGGAGCCGACCATGACCAGATCCGCACCGGCGGCGAGGGCTTTGACCACGTCGCCGGAGTAGCGGAGTCCGCCATCGGCGATCAGAGGAATTCCGTGTTCGCGGCAGACGGGCGCCACCCATTGAATTGCAGTGAACTGAGGCACCCCCACCCCGGCGATGACCCGGGTGGTGCAGATAGAACCCGGTCCCACGCCCACTTTGATGGCAGCGGCTCCGGCATCAATCAGGTCTTTGGCTCCTTCCGGGGTCACCACGTTGCCGGCCACCACCACCGCACCGGGAACTTTCTCCAGGACCTCTCTGAGGACCCGCAGCGTGGTCTCGGTATGTCCGGTGGCCGCATCGATAAACAGGGCATCGCAACCAGCCTCGGTCAGAGCTTTGGCGCGGTGGAGTGCGTCCGGGCCCACGCCAATGGCACCGCCCACCCGTAAATGACCCTGTTCATCTTTGGAGGCGGACTGAAACATGGTGCTTTTTTCGATATCCGCACCGGTCATCATTCCCACCAGTTTGTCCTCATCATCCACCAGCGGAAGTTTTTCAATCCGGTGTTTGTAGAGAACCGCGCGGGCATCTTTAAGCGAAAATCCGGGTTTGCCGGTGATCACCCGGTCGCGGGGGGTCATGACGTCGCTGACTTTGGTGTGCGGGGGATGTTCGGGGTGTCCGATATCCCGGCGGGTGATAATTCCGAGCAGGTGACCCTCCGCATCGACTACCGGAAAGCCGCTTACCCCGCGGACCTCCATGGTGCGGACAAGCTCAGAGAGCTTTACATCCGGCCCGATGGTTTGCGGATTGTCGATCACGATGTTTTCACTGCGTTTCACTTTGCGGATCATCGCCACCTGTTCCTCGATGGTGCAGTTCCGGTGAATCACCCCGATGCCGCCCTCCCGGGCCAATGCGATAGCCAATTTGTCCTCGGTCACCGTGTCCATGGCGGAGGAGACAAGGGGGATGTTCAGGGAGATGTCTTTGGTCAGACGGGAGCCCACCTGGGCTTCCGAGGGAAGAATGCTGCTTTTCTGGGGGACGAGCAGCACATCGTCGTAAGTGAGGCCAATGGGAATATCAGTATGCATATGCGGAATCCTTCAATAAATTCAGACAGATTTGGTTCCGGGGCGGTACACCGGAATGGCGGCGAGCTCGGGGGGGATTTCTCCGGGAGCATAGGTGGGAAATTCGAGGTCAATCAAGGAAATCAGCGGATAGTCCTGCCAGGTGGCTTTTCCGGAGCGGTTGATGATACAGAACACTCCCAGAATCTCCGCTCCGGCAGCCTGGACCATGGGCAGCAGTTCCTTGAGCGTGCCGCCGGTGGTGATGACATCCTCGACCAACAGGATTTTTTCACCGGGGCGAATCTCAAATCCTCGCCGCAGCTCCATCTCATTCTGCTTGTTCCGTTCGGCAAAAATTGACCGCTTCTCCAGCGCCATCCCCAGCAGCTGTCCCACCGGCAGCGCCCCGATCGCGGGGAAGAAGACCGTATCAATTTCTCCCAGCGCCTCCAGACCGGGCTGCGCCTCCTTCAGCAGGGGAAACAGGATCGCAGGATACTGGCTCAACTGGGCCACCTGCACATAGTGGGCACTGTGACGGCCACTGGCCAACTGGAAATGACCCTCGCGCAGGGCCCCGACGTCTTTGAGGATGGAAAGCAGATCTGAGGTAGGCATAATTCTGGAATGGAAAAGCCTTCCTTTTTTCACGAACCCCGGGATAAATCAAGGTAATCCCGATTCAAAAAAAACCCTCTGCGGGAGGCAGAGGGTTGGAGAAATGAAATTGGATTTGCTTCAGAGCTTTTTCAATTTCGCCTGCAACTTCTCGATGGAGCTTTCCAGGGTTTTTCTTTCTTTTTCTTTGGCTTTTTCCACCAGACTGCTGGCGATGGAAATCACTTTTTCAAGTTCAAGCGAGCTGAGTTCGCTGTAGGTTTTTTTCAGCAGCAGTGCAGAGGCGTCCACCGGTGCGGCTGCGGCTTTTTTTGCACGGCCCGGTTTGCGTCCGCGTTTTTTTCCGGCAGGTGCTTTTTTCTTTTTTGCATCCTCGGCGGTGGCGGGGCGGTAAGCCACTTCACCTTTTGCATTGGTCGTGAGATTGCCTTCGGCATCTTTCACCCATACGCAGCCGCTGGGCGGACGTCCGGGTTTCTTCGAATTCTTTACTTTTTTATATTCCATAATACCTGTTATCCAGTTTGTTTTTCTGAAAATAATCCATTTGTTTTTCC
>JBMTJR010000208.1:0-4719 GCA_049438565.1 Kiritimatiellia bacterium | reverse complement strand
GCTTTGATCCTCTCGCAAATGGCCTGGTGCGCCCAGCGTTCCGCCCGCTGGGATCGGTATCTGCTGATCGAAACCTACCACGACAGCTGGCATGACTATCCCGAGCATATGCTCTTCGATCTGGAGAAAGATCCGCATGAACTGAACAATCTCGCGGCGGAGAGGCCCGACCTGCTTGAGAAAGGGAAAACCCTGCTCAAAGAGTGGAAAGAGGAGTGCCTCCAAAGCTCGCAGGTTCCGCAGGACCCCAAAGACACGGTGATGAAGGAAGGAGGTCCGCTCCATGCGCGGGGGGATATTCCCGCCTACCTCCAGCGCCTGCGGGAAACCGGCCGGGGAGAGATCGCGGACCGCTTCGAGACCCGCTCTGCAGCCCATTCCGGTGCCGCCGCTGAACAAAACTGAAATTTCTGTTTTTCCTGCAGTTGCGCAACTCAGGGACCGGCCTTCTCCACCGGGTCGGGAAATGCTCTGACGCAGTTCCATCCGGACCATCACCACAAAGGAGGTCACAATCACCAGCAGCAGTGAAACCACAAGCAGAGAGAGCAGCGGAGCAGATCCTCGTTGGGGTGAGGAGGGGGATTTATTCGTTGTTAAATTTAAATCCGTACTTTTGGGACCTTGCATTTCACTGCGGTCAGGCTTAGGGTCAACTCATGCATTTATTTCCTCAGAGCTCCCCGGACTCCCGCAGTCGACTCTGGCGCCTGCCTTTTGCGCTGGCTCTGGGTTATGTGCTTTCAGGGATCGGTTCACTGGGAAACTGCGGGTTACATTCCGCCTGTGAGAGCAGCTGCTGCCACCAGACCTCGGAGATCCTAGGAGGAACTCCGGACCCCTGTTGCGCCAAGCCGGTTCCCCGGACTCACTGTGAAGCAGCCTCCTGTTGCCTGGCCGCGGAACCAGAAACCGCGCTGCCTGCAAACCCGGCAGAATCCCAGCCCGCTTTACAACCGCTTTGGACCCTGGTCCAGGGCCCGCCTGTTCCGGCGCTGAATCCGGAAGATCCCCACCGTTTTGCCGGGTTTGATGAAGTCCGTCCGGACACCCGGCCCATCTATGCCCGTTTGAATATGCTGCGTTGTTGAGATGCTCCGTCCGCCCCTGAACGGGGCCCACACGGATGCGCTGCCCCGGGAATCTCCTCCCGGTGGCCTTTCTCCAACCCGCAAATTCAAATATGAACCCTTCCCAACTTGATTCTCTCCGGCGTACCCCGGCCCGGGCCACTTCCTCGCCCGTCCGGTTCCGCCGCGCCAGCCTCTTTCTTCCGGCCCTGCTCCTGGGCTTTCTGCTTCTCTCGCTCCTGATCTTCGGGGACCGGCTCCGTCCGGGTCTTTCGGTTCAGACCGCCCCGGCCCTGCTGCTCGACGCCGGAACCCAAAGTGCCCAGGAAGCGACCGCCGGGCACATTCTCACCCAGGCCTCCGGATGGATCGAACCGGACCCCTACCCCCTTTATGTCCCGGTCAAAGTGGACGGCATCGTTGAAACCGTGGAGGTTCTGGCCGGTCAGCTGGTACAAAAAGGTCAACTTCTGGCCACCCTGGACCCGGTGGATTTTGAAATCGAACTCAAGGCCCTCGAGGCCGCCCACAGCTCCGCACAGGCCCAACAGCAGGAAAAAGAACAGGCGGTGAAACGGGCGGAGGCCGAAACCCTCCGGGCCGAGGCCGGGATCGAAGCCGCCCGGGCCCGCCTGCGGGAACAGGAGGACCGGCTCCGCCGGGTGCTCGCCCTCGATCCCGGCGTTCTGCCCGAAGATGAACGTCTTCAGGTGGAGCGCGAAGTGGCCGTCGGACGCGCAGACCTGGCCGCCGCAGAGGCCGAATGGAAAGGACACCTTGCCCACCAGGACGTGGAACGCGCCGCCATTGAAAGCGCCAAAGCCCGCATTTCAGAACTGCAGGCCCGCCGGGAACAGGCCCGCATCAATCTCAAGCGCACCCGTATTTACGCCCCCATCGACGGCAGGGTGCTGAAACGCCACGCCAGCCCCGGAGGCAAACGGATGCGCGGAATGGATGATCCCCATAGCGCCATCATCGTCAGCCTCTACGACCCGCAACAGCTGCAGGTCCGGGTGGATGTGCCGCTGGCCGACGCGGCAAAAATGGAGCCGGGTCTTCCCGCCCGTGTCTCCTTGTCTCCTTTCCCGGATCAGGAATTCAGAGGAGAGATCACCCGGATTCTGGGCGAGGCGGATCTTTCCCGGAACACCCTGCAGGTGAAAGTGAAAATTCTGGATCCCCACCCGGCCATGCGGCCGGAAATGCTCTGCCGGGTCGAATTTCTCGGTCTTCCGAAGTCCGGAAACCCTGCGTCCACCTCTTTCCGGACCTCGGAAACCGTATGGATTCCCCGGGCCGCGCTGCGGGCCGGGAATGAGGTGTGGATTGTGGACCCGCTCCGCGCGACCGCCTCTCTGCGCAGTGTCACCCCCGGCAAAGAAACCCGCGAGGATTACGTAGAAATCCGTGAAGGCATCCGGCCCGGCGAACGGGTCATTCTCCATCCCCCGGCCGGTCTGAAAGAAGGCAGCCGGGTCAACCCTCTTTCCGAAGAATCACAATGAATGCATCTAATCTTTCCCCACTGGTGCGTTGCCGCGGCATCGCCAAACACTACCGCAAAGGTGCCCTCACCGTAACGCCTCTGTCCGCCCTCGATCTGGAGGTGGCCCGCGGCGAATTTCTCGCGCTGATGGGTCCCTCGGGCTCCGGCAAAACCACCCTGCTCAATCTGCTGGCCGGAATTGACTCTCCCAGCGAGGGGGAAATCCTCGTCGGAGACACCGAGGTGCACCGCCTGAACCGTCGGCGGCTTGCGGCCTGGCGGGCAAGGCATGTGGGGTATATTTTCCAGCTCTATCATCTGATTCCGGTGCTCAGCGCTTTTGAAAATGTGGAGCTGCCGCTGCTCACCGACACCCTGAGCCGGCGGGAACGTCACGAGCGGGTCGAAGCCGCCCTTTCCCTGGTGGATCTTGCCGACCGGATGCATCACTTCCCCCGGGAGCTTTCCGGCGGACAGGAACAGCGGGTGGCCATCGCCCGGGCTTTGGTGGCTGATCCCGAACTGCTGGTGGCCGATGAACCCACCGGAGCCATTCTGCATCTGCTGCAGCGTCTGGCCCGTCAACAGCAGAAAACCATCATCATGGTCACCCATGACCCCAAAGCGGCGGAGGCGGCGGACCGGGTGCTGCATCTCGAGAAAGGCAAACTTCTGGAGCGCGAACATGCACGCTAAAGCCCTGCTGACCCTCATTCCCCTGGCCCTCAAACAACTGCTGCGCCACCGCATCCGCACCCTGCTCACTCTGCTGGGGATCGGCACCGGGATTTTTCTGTTCACGCTGGTGGAGAGCATGCAGCTGGCCGTGGCCGACGTCACCGGCGATCAGGCTGCGGAGGCCACCCTGGTGGTGTTCCGCGAGAACCGCTACTGCCCCTCCACCAGCCGGCTGCCCATCTATTATGTGGACGAAATCCGTCAGGTCGACCATGTGGAGGAGGTCATTCCGATTCAGATCACCGTCAACAACTGCGGTGCCAGTCTGGATGTGGTGACCTTCCGCGGGGTTCCGCCCGAACAGCTGATCCGCTACGCGCCGGATCTGCAGATTACTGACGGGTCGCTGGAGGTCTGGCAGCAGCGGGACGACGGCGCACTGGTCGGAGAAAATCTGGCCGAACGGCGCGGACTCCGGCCCGGCGACAGTTTTGCCGCCGCCGGCGTCCGGGTGCAGGTCAGCGGCATTCTGCGCTCCCCGCATGCCCAGGACAACAATGTGGCCTACGTCCACCTTCCCTTTCTGCAGCAGGCCTCCCGCAAAGGACTGGGAGAGGTGACCCAGTTCAACGTGCGGGTGAGCGATCCGGCCTTTCTGGAAGAAGTGGCGGAAAACATTGACGCCCGGTTCCAAAGCGGGGAATCCCCCACCTTCACGCAGCCCGAAAGCGCGTTTTTTGCCCAGGCGGCGGGGGAACTGATCAGCCTCACCTCCTTCACCCGCTGGATCGGTCTGGGGGCGGTGATTGCCGTCCTGGGTCTGGTGGCCAATGCGGTGCTGCTGGTGGTGCGGACCCGGGTGCGGGAAAACGCGGTGCTGCAGACCCTGGGCTTTCCCGACCGGGCCATTGCCTGGCTGGTGATGCTGGAAGGTCTGCTGCTGGGTCTGGCGGGAGGACTGGCCGGCGCGGGCTGCGCCTGGCTGTTTCTGCATCTGTCGCATCTGAGTTTCGGCAACGAAGGGCAGATCATGGCGGTGGCGGCCCGCGGAGACCTGATTCTCCGCGGCATGGGACTGGCCTTTCTGCTCGGCGGCGTGGCCGCCCTGTATCCTGCCTGGGTCTCGGTACGCCGTCCCATCGTGGAAAGTCTGAGGAGCTGAAAATGTTACCTTTTAAATACGCGGTTCGAAATCTGGTCAGGGACCCCTCCCGCATGTTGCAAAGCATGGGCGGCGCGGCTTTGGTGGTGCTCCTGCTCATGGGCGCCCATGCGCTCAACCGCGGGATGACCCGGAGTCTGACCTCCTCCGCTTCGGAACGGACGATTCTGCTTCTGGGAGCGGGCAGCGAGGAGAGCATGCAGCGGAGTGAAGTTTCGGAACAGGCGGCAGGGATCGCCGAAACCAGCCTGCAGGGAGTGGAGGAAATCCTGGGCCAGTCCGCCGTCTCTCCGGAGATTGTGCATATGGCCAGTCTGCAG
>JBMTJR010000207.1:0-4689 GCA_049438565.1 Kiritimatiellia bacterium | reverse complement strand
TTTAGCCGCGAAAGAGCACGAAAATTTCAACCCCATAGCCCCGTAGTGAAACGAATAAGAATTAGGCTTCGTATTTTATGACATCATTCAGGTGAACATTTTCATGAAATTCACCTCGTCCGTTTGGATGTGGAGCGTTTCAGAGCGGGGCTATGGGGTCGAAAACTTTTGCGTCCTTTCGTGGCAAAATACAAAAATATCCGGCTCTGCTATTTTTGAAAATGTATTAGTTGCCAGGAAAAACCTGCAGTTCTTCAAAAAACTGCCGGCGGGGCCAGTTTTCCGCGCCCAGGGCTTTCATGTGGGGGGTAAGCTGTTGAATATCCAGCAGGCGGTCCCCGCGCTGTTTCAAATGCTCCACCAAATACTGGATGGCGGCTTTCCCGGCATTCGGGACCCGGTGAAACATACTTTCCCCGGAGAAAAAATGACCGCTGTCCATGCCGTAGAGTCCTCCGACCAGCACGCCGTTCTGCCGCACCTCCACGCTGTGGGCCAGGCCCTGCCGCCAGGCCAGGGTGTAGGCCTCCCGCATCTGTGGATGAATCCAGCTCTCCGGTTCGTGTGCCCGGTGACAGGCCTCAATGATTTCCGGAAAGCAGGTGTCCATGGTTACGATGAAATCCGCCCGGCGGAGCTGACGCCGGGTACTCTTTCCAAGGTGAAATTTATCCAGACAGAGCACACCCCGGACGCGGGGGCAGACCCAGGGAAAGAGATCGGGATCGTCGCCGGGCCAGGGGAAAATCCCGAGGGGATAGCCAGCGGCCAGCGCTTCTGTGGGAACCACATCGGAGATCCAGATCAATTCCTGAGTCGGCTGAAGCTGTTCGAGACGGTTCCGGAAAAAACGCTGGAAATCCTCTCGGGAGGGAGGCGCATCGGCGTGCATGCGGATCAGAGCAGTTCCGGCTGGGAGGCCGGGGGTTTCAGACCAAAACGTTCATAACAGAGCGGGGTGGCGATCCGGCCCTGCGGACTGCGTTTGAGGTAACCCTCCTGAATCAGATAGGGCTCGTATACCTCTTCCAGAGTCCCGGCCTCCTCGCCGACTGATACGGCCAGATTGCCCAGTCCCACCGGCCCGCCCTGAAAGCGTTCGAGCAGGGTCTGAAGATAACGTTTGTCCATTTCATCGAGTCCATACTGGTCGATTTCGAGCATTTCCAGGGCCTGGTCGGCCACGTCCCGGGTGACAAAATTATCGGCCCGCACCTGTGCGTAATCCCGGACCCAGCGCAGCAGGTTGTTGGCGATCCGCGGGGTGCCCCGGCTCCGCGAGGCGATTTCCATGGCCCCGGCATCGTCGATGTCGATATTCATCAGCAGGGCCGAGCGTTTGACGATGGATTTCAGATCCTCATGGGAGTAGTAGTCCAGCCGGTTGTTCATTCCGAAGCGGGAGCGGAAAGGGGCGGAGAGCAGACCGGTGCGGGTGGTGGCACCCACCAGGGTGAAGCGCGGAATGTTCAGTCGCACGGAGCGCGCATTCGGTCCCTGATCAATCAGGATATCGATCACATAATCCTCCATGGCGGAGTAGAGATACTCCTCCACTGCGCGGGGAATCCGGTGAATCTCGTCGATAAACAAAATATCCCCTTTCTCCAGTCCGGTGAGCAGTCCGGCCAGATCGCCGGCTTTGTCGATGGCCGGTCCGGAGGTGCTGCGCACCTGTACGCCCATCTGTTCCCCCAGAATGTAGGCCAGGGTGGTTTTGCCCAGGCCGGGCGGTCCGGAGAGCAGAACGTGGTCAAGCACCTCCCCCCGGCCTTTGGCCGCTTCAACCATCAGTTCCAGCCGTTCGGTCACTTTGCGCTGACCCACATAATCGGCGAACCGGGTGGGACGCAGACTCCATTCGAAGTCCTGATCGACCCGGGTGAATTCTCCACCTGCTTTGACAGGGCTGTCTTCGTTCATTTCAGTAAATTTTCCCTTCGGATTGTTGATAGGCCCGCAGCACTCCGGCGGCCTGCGCCTGTAAAAGAGGTCCCTGCACCTGAATACCCCGCTCCTCCAGCAGTTCCCGCCAGTTTTCCGGACAGGGGCCTTCGTCAAAACCGATGGCCTCCACATCTTCGCGGGCGGCGCCGAACTCCAGCGCGCATACGCCGGACCAGGGAACGGCTCCAAAACACTGGGAGCAGGGCTGGGCACTGGTGCTCAGGACAAAGCGCCCCTTTTCGGAAAGATTCACGGTTCCCAACTCCTGTTGGGCCAGCATCAGGGCCATGATTTCCGCATGGGCCACGCTGCAGCCGGAGGAGAGGACGCGGTTGACCCCGGCGGCGACGCAGCGGCCGGTTTCCAGATCAAACACTCCGGCGGCAAAGGGGCCTTCCGCTCGCTCCACATTCTCCCGGGCCCACTGTATCACGGTTTCCATGCGTGCTTCCGGGCTGTCGGCGTACAAACCGCGGGCCTGTTCGGCCAGCGAGGCCGGAATGGACAATTGCAGTTGCTCTTTCATGGAAACCTGACCTGATCGTCTTTGCGGGGGTAAACCCCATTGTTGGAGAGAGAGTCTAGAATGAGTTCCGCCACAGACTGATTCGCTTTGGTGTCGGTCACGGTGACGGCGGCAATGATTTCCCCGTTGCGGAGCACAGATCCCCGCGCTCCTTTCTGAATGCCGGCCTCCTGACCGGCATCGATCAGCAGATAGTGCCAGGTGGGATTCACATAAAGCACCCCATGCAGACCGGGCTGCGCTGCGACGGGGGTTGCCAGGGGCGGAGGCGCTTCGGCGGCAGGCGGGTTTTCCTCCAGGGAGCGGATTTGCCGGTTCAGTCTGACCATTTCGGTCAGCAACTGCTGATTCTGCTCCTCCAGCTCGCGTTTCTCCTGACGGAGAGTGTTCACCACGGTCCGCAGCTCCCGGATTTCCGCCTGCAGAATTTCCGGGGGAGGCATTTCCGCGCCTGCGAGTGGAAGCAGGCCGATCCCCAATAGAACTTGAAAAAGTTTGGACATAAGAAATGTGTAGATTGCGGGGAGGGGTCTGTCGAGAAAAACTGGTCAATCAGACGAGAGCTGCAACATCTTGGCACCAAAATTTACGAAAGCTTTGGGAATATGGGGCCGCGCTTTCAGCGCTGTGCATTGTTCTGGTCTGGATTCCGGGGTTGCCCTGGCCGTGGCTCGCGCCACGCACGGGCAGGCACCCCGGGCTGGGTTGGAGCCGCTGCGTTGCAGCTGAAATCCATTTCGCTTATTGCCATGAAAGCCAGAATTTCGACCTTTTGCTTCGTGGTGCATGCTCCTGAAACGTATTTTCGCTCCCGATTTCGATTTCGATATAACTGCAACGCAGTGGCCCCAAACCAGCCATGGGTGGAACCCATGGAAAAGGCCATTTACGATGGGAAAACCCTGAAGGGGTGGCCCCATATTCCCCCGGGCTTTGGGCCGGGCTCAGGTGTCGCGGAAGAGGGGACCGTGCTGGACGGGGGAGAGTTCCCGCAGAATTCCGTCGTGCAGACTGTAAATCCAGCCATGCACGGAAAGTTCATCCCCCCGGTCCCAGGCGTCCCGCAGGATGGTGGATTCGCAGACATTCCGGACCTGGGTGAGCACATTCAGTTCGCAGAGACGGTTGGGACGCTCTGTCGGCGGGAGGGCCTCCAGTTCCTCCCGGTGCTCCCGGCGGATGTCGTGGATATGCCGCAGCCAGTTATCCACGATGCCCAGGCGCAACTGCTTTTCCACCGCGCAGACCCCGCCGCAGTCATAATGTCCGCACACAATCACGTGCCGGACTTTCAGCACGTCCACCGCATACTGCAAGGCGGACAGACAGTTGAGGTCGCCATGCGAAACAATATTGGCCACATTCCGGTGCACAAAGATCTCGCCCGGAAGCAGGCCGATGATCTGATTGGCGGGCACCCGGCTGTCCGAACAGCCGATCCACATAAATTTGGGGTGCTGGGGCCTGGAGATTTCCTCGAAAAATTCCGGCTGCTCCTTCAGGAGGTGGGCGGACCAGGCCCGGTTGTTTTCCAGCAGTTTCAGGTACGAGTTCACCCCTTCCTTGTAGCGGAGTCCGCCGGAAAGCGCAAGGGATCAAAATGGGTGAGGTTTCCGTTTGAGTATCCACAGACAGGTGATAGGAGGCGTATTCATTTTATTTGCACCTGAGACTTTCTATGAGATTCTATCCCTTTCCCGCGCTTCGTCCCCCCCATGATTTGGCTTCCCAGATCGCCAGCCCTCCCTACGATGTGATTGACAGTGAGGAGGCCCGGCGCATGGCCGCCGGAAATCCCCGGACTTTTCTGCATATCAATAAACCGGAAATTGATCTTCCCGAGGGAACAAATCTTTACAGCGATGCGGTTTACGCCAAGGCGGCTGAGAATTTTGCGCTGTTTCAGCAGAATGGATGGCTGCGCCGGGATGAGCGGGCGGCCTATTATCTGTACCGCCAGGAAATCGAGGGACACAGTCAGACCGGCTGGGTGGGGGTGTGTCATACAGAGGACTACGAACAGGATCTGATCAAAAAACACGAGCGGACCCTGCAGAAAAAAGAGGATGACCGCACCCGCCATGTGGCGACCCTGAAAGCGAATGCGGGTCCGATCTTTCTGATGGTGCGGGCGCCGGAGGCTTTGCGGACGCTGCAGTTGAAACTGCAGGCCGGTTCGCCGGGCGTCAACATTCCGAACCAGATTGACGTCACCG
>JBMTJR010000206.1:0-4738 GCA_049438565.1 Kiritimatiellia bacterium | reverse complement strand
GAAACAAATCTGTGGCACGCCCTCTTCATCCCGAGGAAGGTCAACCCCCGCCGCCTGCAGCCAGCCGGCGAACTGACGGAGCTGATCCTGTTTGCAGGTCTTCGGACTGTCCACCCCTTCGGCATTTTTAACCGGAGAGAAGTTTTCTCCCCGGTCGCCCTCGATAATCACCGGATTTTTCGCCATGGGCAGAGCATCGAACACAAACATTTCAAATTTGACTCCGTTCGGCTGCTCCGGTTTCACCGCCCGGCCCTCCGCGTCCACAAACGGAATCTTTTTGTCCGCACGGTGGAAAGGCAAAGCCACATCGCTCTGGTTGCCCCCTACCCGTTCAATGAATCCACGGTCGAAAACATGGATGGCCACAGATCCTGCAACAAAGCGCAGACTTCCGTCGTCCAGCCGTTCCTGCTGCAGCGCTTCAGGCAGATCACTGTATTCAATTACCAGCGTTTTCCCGTCGCGGACACAGAAATGGCCCACTTTCTCCAGCGGGTAGGCCTTGGGGATCATTTTGGAGGAGCACTCAGAGTTCCCCAGCAGATGAAATCCGATAAATGCCGGATCGATACAGGGCAGCAGCGGATTGTCCACCTGGAAATAGGATACGCAATCCACCCCCAGCTCCTTCATTTTTGCCACCGCACCGGAGCGGACCAGTGCCCGCAGGGATCCGCCGTGTCCATCCGGGGTCATGGCGGGTGTTCCGGGGCCGGACATGAGAATTTTGCCCTCCCGGTCCACCGCCGGCACCAGACCCTGGACAATGAAATGAACCTGATCGGGGTCCAGACCGAAAAATCCGTTTTCCTGAAAAGCGGCCTCGGTGGCCTGATTGTTGATTTCGCTGGTCAGAATAAACCAGTGAATGCGGGTCTCAAAGCGGGCGGAGGCGCGGAGGATTTTCTCCGCAAACACCTGAAACAGAGTTTTTCCGGTGACCGGCGTGACGGGAAAGGTTCCCTTGGGTCCGTCGTATCCCAGCCGGGTACCCTGTCCTCCCGCCACCGTAAAGGCGGCAACGCGTCCGGCGCGGATGGCCTCCGCACCCCGCTGCTCCGCCTCCTCCCATTTTGCGGCATCTCCGCCATGCTCCGGCAGCGGAATGAAGGGAGCAGGCTCCAGACCGGTGAATTCCGCATGAGCCTCACCGCCCTCCCCCAGATGAAGATCAATCAGATTCCGGAGTTCGGACAAATCAATTTCAGACGCACGTTTGAGCAGAGCGGCCTGTTCAGAGGAGGACAACTGATCCCAAAACCGGAAAACATGGCCCTGTCCGGCGTGTTCAAAGGCAGTGCGGAGTTCTGAAAGGGAGGGAGTAGCGTTCATGGTTTTCCCATAGCGAACCCGGAGAGCGGGATCAAGCCCACAATCCTTATCCTAGTCCTATTCAAAATTTATTCAGGAAAGCATGAGAAGACCAGGGCAGAAGACCCAGCCGGAGGTGCCGCACGTGTCAGGGCGTAGCTCGAAGAGCGGAGACTGATCCTGCGGCGGAAGACCGGGGCGGGGACGCCCCGCGTCCAGCTGAAACAGCCGGAAGCGAATAAATCGAAAAAAATCATGGCAAGAATCCCGGGTCGGGTTTACACTCCACGAAGAACCCTTCTGTGCTCGTGAACAGGTGATTTCCTCGACCTTTCTATGAATACGGAGGCTGACGCCAAACAGGAGTTTAAAAAGACGCCCTTTGCGAAGGGACCTTCGATCTCTCCGGCTTGCCTCCCCTTTGAACCTCGGTTCAAGGATTCAACCTTAACGGCATGGCAGGGTTCTTTTCTTGTCCGAATCTCCCTCAGCGGTGCCCGCCCGCGGCACAGCCAAAGTGATTTTTGTAGGCCCGGTGAAAGGTCTGGGCCGAAGCGAATCCGCTGGCCTGCGCCACGTCCTGCAGGCTAAGAGTGTGATTCCTCAACAGCCCCCGGGCATGCTCCAGCCGCAGCCGACGGAGAAATCCTGCCGGAGACTCTCCGTAACGGGCATGGAATTCACGGGTGAAATGTTCGCGGGTGATGCCGATCTCCCCCACCCACTCCTTCAAATTCCGCGGCGAACGGAACTGGGTTTCCAGAAGGTAACGGCCGTAGGACACCGGATCATTTCCCTGAATTCCCGCCACCTGCTCCCGGTAAAGCGCAAACAGAAGCCGGTAGACATTCTCCGCCATAAACCAGCGGTCCCGGAAGTTTCCGCTGACAAAATCCTCATGACATCTCCGCAACAGTTCGGAAGCCTCCCCCTTTTCGCTCATTTGCAATACCGATCCAAAACGCCACCGGATCTCCCGCACCAGAGAATGCAGCCCCGCACCGCCCGTGAGCAGAATCCAGCAAAGACCGTAGGGAAGGTCACAGTCCCGGTCCAATCCATACTGCGTGTTTTCGGCGTATCCGAACAACATGGCCTGTCCTGCCCCTACCCGCTTGCGCACCCCGTCCTCCACAAAATATGCAGATCCTTGCAAGGTCTGCTGGATCACAAATCCCTTTTCTTCGGTGCGCAGGGAATTATCGTAACTATAACGGCCGGGATTCGAGTAAATCTCCACCTGCACAAGACGGATATCCGGCATGGACGAGAAAAGCGCTTCGGCGTTCATAAGCAGAATATCACATATTGCATAAAGGATATCAAAAAAAGAAACTTGGGATTCCTCCACCTTTTCTGTAGGATCCGGGTTTTCAATTCACCAAAGGATCCTTATATGAGCCCCTCCCGAAGAAAATCCCCTGTCAAAAAATCCACCTCTGCCGCCGGACATGCCTCCCATACGCAGGATGCCGCAGAGCGGGGCCTTCCGGGCAATTTTCAGCGGAAGATCAAAGTCACCTTTATTGGCGCGGGCAGTTTTTTCACCCCACGAATTCTGAATGACATCGTGCTCACTCCCGGAAATCTGGGCGGAACATTCGCGCTGGTGGATCTGGATGAAAAACGTCTGAATCTTTCCGCGCGCATGCTGCGGAAGCTGATCCGTGATGCCGGCGGAAAGTGGAAAGTGATTACATCTACGGAACGCCGGGAGGTGATGCAGGATTCGGATTACATGATTAACTGCATCGAGGTGAACGGTCCGCAGTGCGTCGAAATGGACAACGACATCCCGCTGAAATACGGGATAGACCAGTGCATCGGTGACACCATCGGTCCGGGAGGACTTTTCAAAGGACTCCGCACCATTCCCGCCTTTCTGGAGATTCTGAAAGACTGCGAACGACTCTGCCCGAAGGTTCAGGTGCTCAATTACACCAATCCCATGGCCATGATGTGTACGGCCGCCGGACGGGTCAGCGAAATTCCCGTAGTAGGACTTTGTCACAGTGTGCAGGGCACCAGTCATCTTCTGGCCAAATATGCGGACGTTCCGTACGGGGAACTGGAATGGGAATGCGCGGGGATCAATCATCTGGCCTGGTTCACCAAACTGGCGCACAAAGGAGAGAATTTGTATCCGCAGCTGATAAGAGATTTCAACTCCCAGATTTCCCTCTCGCTCAAAGAGCTCGAAGCGGGAACCGTCAATCCGGAGTTTCTCTCCACCTATCCCAGACAGACCCAACTGGATCGTCCGCCGCATCATCTGGACCTCGTCCGGAAACACATGTGTACGCAATTCGGTGCGTTTATCACGGAAAGCTCCGGCCATCTGTCAGAATATCTCCCCTATTACCGGAAAAATGAGGAAGGTAGAAAACTCCTGCGTTCCGGATATGACGGGGGATCCCGGTTTTATGCCACCAACTGGCCGGACTGGCGCAGAGGCCAGGACCGGGAACGCCAGGCGATCTTGAAAGGGGAGAAGAAAATCGAGTGGAAGCGGAGTTGGGAATATGCCTCCTGGATCATCGAGGCCATGGAGAAAAATACCCCCTACCGCATTCATGGAAACGTGATGAACCAGCCGGTGAAAGGCAGCGGACTTCTGATCAGCAACCTGCAGGCCGATATGTGCGTGGAGGTGGCCTGTCTGGTGGACGGAAACGGGGTGCAGCCCATCCGCTACGGAAAACTTCCGCCGCAAATGGCCGCGCTGTGTCAAAGCAATCTGGCCATGTTTGATCTGGCCGCAGAGGCGGCCATTCACAAAAGCAAAGAGGCGGCAATTCATTCGCTGATGCTGGATCCGCTGACCGCGGCGCTGTGCAGTCCGCAGGAAATCCGCGCCCTCACGCTGGAAATGTTCAAGCAGGAGAAAGCCTACCTGCCCGGCTACAAATAAGCCCGGGCGGGGGAGAGGAGACGGGGCTCAGTGCACGCCGAAGAGCTGCAGCCCCTGATAAACCAGCAGTGAGGCGGTGTAGGCAAGCACCGACATGTAAAGCAGCTGGAATCCTGCCCATTTCCAGGATCCGGTTTCGGCCCGGGTCACCGCCTGGGTGGGCAGACACTGCATGGCCAGCACATAAAACACCAGCAGACTCAGACAGGTCGCCACTGTGAAAACCGGGGTGCCGTCCGTGCGGGTGGCCTGACGGAGATTCTCCATCAGCACATCCGCATTTTCGGCACCGGATTCGCCAATGCCGTACACAATCGACAGGCCGGAGATGATCGCCTCCCGGGCCGCAAACGAGGACAGAATCCCGATGCCGATCTGCCAGTCATAGCCCAGCGGCTCAATCACCGGCTCAATCGCCCGACCAATGCGGCCGGCGTAGGAGCGCTCGAGGGCAAGCGGATGGGCCAGCGCCTCGGCCTCCTCGACGCTCACCGAGGCGAGGGTCTCGGGCGG
>JBMTJR010000205.1:0-4789 GCA_049438565.1 Kiritimatiellia bacterium | reverse complement strand
GGATGAGGATGAGATTCTGGAGGTCGTGGATTCGATCGTGCGGGAACTCGAAAGAGAATATGAGAAAGAAGTTCCGAGTATCGCGATTGGACGCAAAATTATGGAGAAACTGGAGCGGCTGGACGAAGTGGCTTATGTCCGTTTTGCCAGTGTCTACCGTCGCTACCGCGATGTGAACCAGTTTCTCAGTGAAGTGGAAAGCCTGATCGGCCGTGAAGACTGATGGTATCGCCGATTGCAGAGAATCCGCTTTCCGCGCCGGAGAACCGACTGGTCGGTCTGCTTGAAAAATCCGGTTTGCCGGGGGATAAAAACGATCATGTCTGGATTGCCCGTCGCCTGCGGGAGTATGCCGCCCGGGCCGCAGCGGAAAATCAGGTGGAGTATCTGGCCGATTTGTTTCTTACCAGTCTGCTGCTGGAGAGAGGGCTGGACCCGGCGGGATTACCGGAACTGCAGGGTGCCCGGTTCCCGGAGGCGGCACTGAAAGCGGTTCCGCCTCTGCTGAAAATCGGCTGTCCGGCTCTAAGCTCGAAACTGGTGGAAAAAGGGGTACTGACCTACGAGGGCAGGGTGTGGGGAGGCGAGGGGCGCTGGGTGATTCAGGGTCAGAAATTAAAACCTTTGACCGCGGAATGGCACGAGATGGGGGAGGAGATGATTTTTCAGCATATTGCCAGAGGTCTGGTGCCGCTGACCCGGCCGCCGCACGGAATTCCACAAATCAAACTGCAGGGGCTGGACCGTGACACTGGAAGGAAATGGATCCGGGGCCTGCGGAGCTGTCTTGAGCGTCTGGGCGGGAACCCTCTTCCGCATCTCATGCTGGATGTCTGAAGACTGCGCGGCGCTTATTCCACGATCAGGTTTGCGATGATCGCATTCAGTTTGCGGCGGAGCACTTCGTAACTGAAAAATTTCCGGGCGGTGAGGTAATTCTGTTCGCACTGCTGTTCCCGCAGCTCCGGATTGTTCAGAAGTTCGCGGACCTGGGTGACCAGGGAGCGGCGGACATATCCCTCCATCATGGGAAAATGAAATCCTTTGGGCTCAATGTCCCTCGCAAAAATATCATAGCGGTTGATCAAAACCGGTTTTTTAAAGTAGATCGCCTCCAGCAGGGCATTTCCAAAGCCCTCATAAAGACTGGGATAGGTGACCAGATCGGCATGGGGATACAGATCCCAGAGGGTGTAGATTTTCTGTCCGTCCGGGGTGCTTCCGCGCAGATCGCCCACCCGGTCGGCCACGATCCGTAAATCCACCCCGGATTCATTGGCCAGTTCGTGCAGCATATTGACGTATTCAAATCCCTCATCCCCGGCCGCATGGGAGATCACCAGTTTGCAGCGTGGGTCGTCCAGCATTTCCACCAGTTTGATGGCATGTTCGATCCCTTTGCGGGGAACGATGCGGGTGGGCTGCAGAATGAACAGATCCTCTGGGGCCAGTCCCAGATTCTCGCGGACATCCATTGCATAGTCGTCCAGCGGGGGTGGAGGGTTTTTGTAGTCGATCACATTCGGGGTCAGGATGGAGGAAACCCCGCGGCGCCAGCAGAGCTGCTCCTGTGCCGCCTGATTGATTACGGTGTGAATAATATTGGGAAGCCGGGGCGGAAAAGCAAAATCCAGATAATCGGTCACCGCATTGATCGAAAACCGGATCCGCTCCCAGGAGAAATCATGATGATGCGCGATACAGGGCATCTGGGTCTCGGCCAGAAACTCAGTGAGCGCCACCCCCAGCGGAAGATGCATGGGAATGGTGAGCGCATTTTCGGCGATCAGGATATCAATCTGAAATTTCTCCACAAATTCGTAGAGAGTTCCTTTCAGATACCCGGCGAGTTTGTGAATCCGCTGACTCACCTCGGGGTCCCGCCGGGTGCGTCCCCAAATCCGTTCGCTGATCCATTCATTTTCAGGATGACCGAAAAAGGCCTCGGGAACCAGCAGACTGAATCCGGGATCCCGGTCCAGTTCGCCGGCATACCAGTGCGAGACATGTCTGGACTCCCAGAGAATCTCTGCCCATTTGGCGCTCTCCAGCGACACCCCGTCTGTTCCGCTGAAGCGGGTGGATACAAAACCGATGTTCAGTGACATAATCTCTTTCCCATTTCCGGTGTACTGTTCACAACTACTAGTAAAGGCGCAGGAGGAAAATTGCCAACGGGAAGCAGCACGAAAATCCTAAACCGATTCAAAAAGATACAAAATCGTTGCCCGCTTTCAATGAATGACCATATTGTAGTTTTTTGGATTGCAGGGAAATTTAGGAAACTGATTCGCTGACGCAGAGGTACTCCGGGTGTAGGCTTCTTTCCAGCTGAGGCAGACCTATGATGAAACCCATAACACAATCTTTAGTCCACCTCGAACAGCAGGTTCGTCAGCATCAGGACATTCTGCTGGCCAATCTGGTGATGATGTCGGAAACCCCGGCACCCACATTTCAGGAGGAAATGCGGGTGCGGTTTTTGCTGGACCGGTTCCGTGAGGCGGGGCTCGATTACATCAGTGATGATGAAGTGAACAACGGCATTGGATTCCTTCCCGGTCCGGAAGGGGCGCCTTCGGTGGCCGTGACTGCGCATCTGGACACGGTTTTCGATGCGGCCGCAGGGCATGCGCTTTCGCTGGGAAAAGAACGGGTGAAAGGAATTGGGATCGGTGACAACAGTCTGGGCGCGGCGGTGCTGGCCAGTCTTCCGCATCTGATTCAGGTGCTCGAGTTGCCGATTCAGGCAAATCTGTGGTTTCTCGGCGTTTCGCGAAGTCTGGGACGGGGAAATCTGGGGGGCATCCGTTTTCTGCTGGACCATACGCAACAGAAATTTGACCAGGCGCTCTGTCTGGAGGGCGCGCCGCTGGGCCGTCTGAATTACACTTCCCTGGCTATGATGCGCGGAGAAATCATGGTGGAGGTTCCGGATGAATACGATTTCTCCCGTTTTGGCGTGATGGGTGCCATCGTGCATATGAACGATATCATCAACCGGATTCTGGAAATTCCCCGGCCCTCCCGGCCTCAGACCTCGGTGGTGTTCGGCAGTCTCCAGGGCGGCAACAGTTTTCATGAACTCGCCCGGTCGGCCAGTCTGCGTTTTGAAGTGCGCAGTGAATCCGATGAGGTGGCCGGAATGATTGAAACCCGGATCGGACAGATTATCGAAGAGGTCCGCGCCCGCAGCGGGGTGGAAATTCAGCTGACCAAAATTGCGCACCGAAGTCATGGGGGACTAAACTTTGAACATCCTTTGGTGCAAACCAGCCGGAATGTTCTGGAGGCCTTGCAGGTGGAGCCCAAAATCGGTCCCAGTATGTCGGAGCTGGCGGCCTTTATTGCCCGTGGCATTCCGGCGGTGACCCTGGGGATCAGCAACGGACATCAAATCAATACCCTCGATGAGGAAATGGAGGTGGAGCCCATCTTCAAAGGCATCACCCAGGTGCTGGGTGTGCTCATGTCCATGTTTCCGCCGGGAGAAATGTCATGAAAATCGATCAATGGCTGCAGAGCAATTCTTTTCACCATTCCGCATTCTGGGATCTGCGTCAGCTGGTGGCGGAGAAAGAAAAACAGAACCTGAAAATTTCTGTGTGCATTCCGACGCTGAATGAAGAGAAAACCATCGGCAAAGAAATCGTGATTTTCCGCTCTGAACTGATGAGCCGGTATCCGTTGATTGACGAGATTGCGGTGGTGGATTCGGGGTCGACAGACCGCACCCTGGAAGTCGCCTCCAATTTCGGGGCGGACACTTATTTTTCCGGGGATATTCTGCCGGAGGAGGGGTTCAAGCGGGGGAAGGGGGAAAATCTCTGGAAGGCCATCCATCAGTTGAGCGGCGATGTGATTGTCTACGTGGACGCGGACATCACCAATATCCATCCCCGTTTTGTCACCGGACTGGTGGCACCCCTGATTTATCAGCCGGAAACCAAATATGTGAAAGCTTTTTACGACCGCCCGCTGGCGTTTTCCCAGGGCATCCGGCCATCCGGGGGAGGGCGGGTGACCGAAATTCTCACCCGGCCTTTGTTTTCGTTGTTTTTTCCCGAATTAACCGCCCTGATGCAGCCGCTCTCCGGAGAATATGCGGTGCGCAGGGAGGTGCTGGAGGAGATCTCTTTTCCGATCGGGTACGGGGTGGAGATTTCGCATCTGATCGATGTGTACACCCGCTGGGGACTATACGCATTTGCCCAGACGGATCTGGACAAGCGGGTGCACCGCAATCAGGCCACCCGGGATCTGGGAAAAATGGCATTTGGCATTCTGCAGTCCTTTTTGAACCGGACCTCCCAGCTGGGGATGGTGGAGGTGAAATCAGAAGTGTCTAAAATTCTGCGACAGTTTCAGGTGAACAACGAGTGCATCGAGCAGAATGAAATCACCATTGTCGAGGAGGAGCGTCCTCCCATGAAGACTGTGGCCGCCTACCGGGAGAAATTCGGGTTGACCTGATTCCTGAAGCTCAGGCGGAGCGCTGGAATTTGTTTTTGCGGTAAGCGCGCGGCGTGACCCCGGTCCAGTTGGAGCTGTCGCATCCTGCGGCAGTGAAAATTGAAACAGATTTTCACAATAAAACCTCGACCTTCCTTCCCGGCATTTTTATCATTCTCCGAATGAAGATCCGCTCCCCCTTCAAGACTCTTCCGCTTCTCAGCACGCTCCTCCTCCTGGCAATTCCGGCAAGGTCCCATGCACCTGCGACCGAAATTGAGAACCAACTGCTCCCGCGCGATCAGCCGGTTCCGTCATGGTAAAGGGAAAGAAATTA
>JBMTJR010000204.1:0-4793 GCA_049438565.1 Kiritimatiellia bacterium | reverse complement strand
GATCACCAATTACCGGGATACCCGCTTCAATCAGCCCCGGAAAAAATACGACCGGGAGGAGGATGCCCGGAAGGTCCTGGAGGAGATCCGGGGTCAGGCTCTGGTGGTTGAATCCATGGAGCAGAAAGAAAAAAGAACCGGATCTCCCCAGCTCTACGATTTGTCCAGTCTCCAGCAGGACATGAACAGCTGGTTTGGCTTCACGGCCGAGCAGACCCTGCAATACGCCCAGGAACTGTACGAGGCAAAAAAACTGACCTATCCCCGCACAGACAGCCGGCATATCGGAACCGAAGAGGCGGCGGGTCTGCCGGATGTTCTGCGGGAATTGCCGGAAGAGTACCGGGTCTGGGTGAACGAACTGAATCTGGAAAATCTGAATCCCGGGAAACGGGTGGTGGACAACAGCAAGGTTACTGATCACCATGCCATCCTTCCCACCCAGGGGGATCCCGGACAGCTGAACGGTCCGCAGGCCAAGGTTTATGCCGCAGTGGTGAGGAGACTGCTGGCCGCGCTGATGTCTGATTTTGTGGAACAGGTGACCACGGTCAATGCATGCGCAGGGAAGGAACCGTTTCAGGCAAGAGGGTCTGTGGTGAGTGACTGGGGATGGAAAAAAGTGTATCCCCACATGCAGCAGAAGAAAAAAGAGGATCCCAATGATGAAAATCCGGATCAGGTGATGCCGCCAATGGAAAAGGGAGAATCCGGTCCGCATGAACCCGCAGTACTTGGAAAATCGACCAAACCACCTAAACGCTTTACCGAAGCGGCACTCCTGAAACGGATGGAAACCGCAGGAAAACTGGTTGAGGATGAAGCGCTGCGGGAGGCGATGAAACAGCGGGGACTGGGAACACCCGCCACCCGGGCATCCATCATTGAAACCCTGATCACCCGGAAATATATCCGGCGGCAGAAAAAATTGCTGATCAGCACCGAATCAGGACGACATCTGCTCTCCCTGATTCAGGATCCCAGTTTACGCTCGGCCGAGTTAACCGGAGACTGGGAGGCGAAACTCAAAGAAATTGAAACAGGGAAGGGGGATCCTGAAGACTTCATGCAGAGTATCCGGGCCCATGCCCGGCAGATCATTGAGGCGGACGATCAGAGTGTGCAGGCCGGAGGCTATGGTAGCTGCCCCAAATGTGGAGCCGCGGTGGTGGAGGGGAAACGGGGATTCGGCTGCAGCCGATGGAAAGAAGGCTGTGATTTTGTGCTTTGGAAGGATCATCAGGGATTAAAGATTGATGGAAATCTGGCCCGGGAGCTTCTCGACATGAAACACAGTCTGCGGGGGATTCCTCACCGAAATTCAGAGGGAAAAGCATCTTTGGTGCGGTTGGAGATGAATGCGCAGGGAGAAATCACCCTTGTTCCTTTGAAACCCGGCAAGCCCCCGGCCGGTCAGAAAAAAATCGCGGACTGTCCATTGTGCGGGGGTCAGGTGGTGGCCGGATCGAAAGCGTACGCCTGTACTCAGCAAAAACTGGGCTGCCCCCTGATCATCTGGAATAAAATCGCCAGACGGAACATTACCCAGGGCATGGTTAAACAGCTCTGTGAAGAGCGGATCACGGAACGCATCGATGATTTCACCTCGAAGGCGGGAAAACCCTTTGCCGCCAAATTACGGCTGGAGGACAGCGGTCAGGTCAGAATGGTGTTTGATTCCTGAGCCTGTTTGATCCCGATCCCACAAGCTAAATCAGGAAATCAGGTCTCAGGCCCGATCTTTTCCGGCAAAATACAACGTCGCATAATATATATTAAGTATAATCAAGCATTACGGTATATGTTGATTATTAATATATTATGTAACATGTTTATAACATTTGTGCGTAATTCACAACAGATCGCGATACAGGTCGAGATACTGATGGGCGGTGCGCTTCCAGGACACGTCTTTATTCATTCCGCGGGTTCGGACCTTGCGGAGGGCTGTCCGGTGATGATAAAGACTTACGGCCTCCTGCACGCACTGAAGGAACGCCTCCGGAGTGTATGCGTTCATACACAGACCGGTTCCTTGGTCCGGATCCAGCCGGTAATCCGTTACGGTGTCTTTCAGTCCTCCGGTCGGGTTCACAATCGGAACGGTTCCGTACCGGAGGCTGTAAAGCTGGTTCAGGCCACAGGGTTCAAACTGACTGGGCATCACGAAAAAGTCCGCGCCAGCCTCCATGCGGTGACTGAGACCGGAATTGTAACCCAGGATTCCACGGAATTTGTCCGGCCAGCGCCGATTCCATTCCCTGATCCATTCCTGATAAATTTCCTGACCTGAACCCAGCAACACAAACTGCAGCGGAAGTGACATCAGCGGCTCCACTGCCTCAGCGATCAGGGCGATTCCCTTCTGCTCCACCAATCGGCTGATCATCACAAACAAAGGTGTCTCCCGGTCATATTCCAGGCCGACCTCTTCGAGCAGAACCTTTTTGCACTGTTCTTTGTTTTTCAAAGAAGCGGATGTATAGTTATTTTTCAGAAGAGGGTCTGTTTCGGGATTCCATGCCTGAACATCCACGCCGTTCACAATTCCGGTCACCGGAGACGCCAGATGTGACAGCACTCCCTCAAGACCGCAGCCGAAAGTGGGGGTCTGTATTTCCCGGGCATAGGTCGGACTCACGGTATTTACACGGTCCGCCCCGAGCAGCCCCGCCTTCATCTGATTGATGTTTCCATAGTACTCCAGATCGGGGTACTGCTGAATAAAGTTTCCGGGCAGGTTGGTTTTATAAAGTCCGGTCGCCGGGTAAATCCCCTGGTAAGCCAGATTGTGAATGGTGAAAAGCGTCTTCTCACCACGTCCGCGTCCGGTTCCGTAGATTCCCTTCTCAAGCAGCAGCGGGATCAGCCCGGTCTGCCAGTCATTAAGATGCAGGAGGTCATAAGGTCTCCCCAAAGCATCAATCAGAGCCACAACCGCTTTCTGGAAGAGCAAAAATCGGCTGAAGTTATCACTGTACTCCCGGGTCGGAAGCGCGTATAACTCAGTCCGATCAAAATACTCCTCGCAATTGACAAAATAGGTGAGCGTCCCCTGAAAGTCCGTAGAATAAATCTCGGTTTGCACGGTTTCGCTTCCCATGGGAATCTGCAGAGTGTGCGGAACCCGCTCCAGGCGGTACTCCCCCCTTCTCTCCCCTTCCCTTACGTTGCGGTACAAGGGCATGATCCGATCGATTTTCACTCCCATCTGATTCAGTTCGTTCGGGAGGGCCTCCGCGACATCCGCGAGTCCCCCCGTGCTGGCAAAAGGCCTTGACTCACTGCTGACAAACAGAATGCGCGAAGGGAGTTTTTTCATAACCTTTTCATAACATATTTCAGATACATAGGAACATTTTTCTCTCATGAACAACCAACAGCTCCGACAGAATATTTTAAAACGCATTCAGGATCCCGATTACCGTCCCTGTAAAATTCAGGGGATCATCACTTTCCTTTCTCTGGACGGAAACCGCCGCAAACACGTCCGGAAAATTCTGAAGGAACTTACCGATCAGCAGCTCATCCGTCTGGATGAACAGAAGCGCTTTGTGCCTGTCCGCAGCGGTAAACCCACCGAGCGCATCGTGAAGGGGCGCCTCTCTATTCATCCGCACGGATTCGGTTTTCTCGCCGTGGATCCGGACGAGGATTCTGAAATTGAAGAACTGTTTATTCCTCCTTCCCGCATGGATACCGCCCGTCACGGGGACCGGGTTCTGGCAAAAGTGGTGCCCAATACCGGCGCGGGGAAAAGGGGGGGCGAGGATCTTTTCGAGGGCAAAGTGATGGAGGTGATCGAGCGGGGCACCACCATTTGTGTGGGCATCCTCAAACATGCCGGAGGGAACTGGCAGGTAATTCCGGATGATGCACGCATTCAGGGCCCCATCCGGGTCACAGGCTTTGAAGGTCTGGCCCCTAAATCGGGATTCAAAGCGGTGGTGGTTCTGGAGGACCGTATGGATCCGGCCCAGACGGAATCCGGAAAAGTACAGGAAATCCTGGGCCGCGCCGGAGATCCGGGGGTGGATATTCTCTCGATTATGCGCGGACATGATCTGGTCTCGGAATTCCCTCAACCCGTCATGGATGAAGCGCTTTCGTTCAGCTGCGCTGTCACCGAAAAGGATCTCAAGGAACGGCGGGATCTTCGTCAGGAGATGATTTTCACGATTGACCCTGCAGACGCCAGAGATTTTGACGATGCGCTGAGTATCGAGGAAATCGAGGGAAAACCGGGCTGGTTCCGGGTGGGAATTCACATTGCGGATGTGGCCCATTTTGTCGCTCCCGGCGGAGCGCTCGACAAGGAGGCGCTCCTGCGGGGAACCAGTGCCTACCTTGTGGACCGGGTGGTTCCCATGCTTCCGGAGCATTTGACCAATGACCTCTGCAGTCTGGTTCCGCATCAGGACCGTCTCGCCCACTCGGTGATTCTGGATATTAATACACATGGCGCGGTCAAAGCGGTGGACAGTTTCCGTTCGGTCATTCACAGCAAACAAAGACTGACCTATGAACAGGCCCAGGTCTTTATTTCCGGGGGTGAAGTTGAAAATGTTGCGGATGGCGTGCGTGAAAAACTGCTGGCCCTGGCCCGTCTGACCCGGAAACTGCGTAAAGCCCGGATCCGGGAAAAGGCACTGGCTTTCGAAATGCCTGAAATCCGCTGTATTCTGGACGAAGAGGGAAAAGTCACCGGTTTTTCCAAAAAGGTGGGCATGGAATCCAATCATCTGGTGGAGGAATGCATGCTGATGGCGAACCGGGAAGTCGGCGCACTGCTG
>JBMTJR010000203.1:0-4801 GCA_049438565.1 Kiritimatiellia bacterium | reverse complement strand
CGCCGGGCATCGTCCAGCTGGATGCGCAGTTACTGCGGACGGTTCTCCGCAGAAGCCCCGGACGGCCCGGCGGTCTGACCCGAAAGCCGCTCCTCCAGGATCCGGTTCTGGGCCAGCAGCGCGGAGCACAGCGCATCCACAACATTGTAAACCTCCCCCGAGGGAAGATGCAGAATATCCCAATAAGGCTGCACCCGCTCGCTCTCCACCCAGCTGCGCAGGGCCATCACATGACAGCAGGGCAACGGCGGCTCTCCTTCCGGGGTCACCTGCCATTCCAGCTCCAGACTTTCCAGCGCCTCGGCCTTGAGCCAGGGCCCGGTGGCACTGGCGGAAAGTTCCGAATCCCCCAGGATTTTCCCCATGCAGGCCTGTTGAATCAGTTCCGCAGGACTGAAAGGACCCAAAACCTGTTCCCCGGATTTCACATACCATTCGGTAGCGGTTGCGGCGGCCATCGTTCAGTTCCCCGGAATCGTTAGCTGTTGACCCACCCGCAAATTATCCGGGTTACTCAGATTGTTTGCCTGAATAATCGCCCGGCTGGAGACCCGGTAGGCCGCCGCGATGGCGCTGAGCGTTTCTCCCCGGGCCACCTCATGCGTGCGTCCGGAAGCCGCCGCGCGCTGAGACTGCTGCTGGGAAAGCACACTGGCTATGCGCTGACTGAGAATTTCGATCATCTCCTCCCGGTCTTTGGCCCGCTGGATTTCCATTCGTTGAATGATTTGCTCCAGGGCCCCGATCCGGTTTTCCAGCCGCTCCAGTTCCGCCGCGCCAGGGCGGGTCGACAACTCCGCCCGCAACTGCTGCACCTGCTGCTGGGATTCGGCCAGGCGAAGATCCGTATCCTCCAGCTGCATCTGAATCCGCTGACGGTATTCGGCCATCTGCTGTTGTTGCAGACGCTCCTGCAGGGCCCGCTGCTGGGCCAGCTGCTCCGCACTGCTCTGACGGGTCTGAATGCAGCCGGTCAGGCTCAACATCATGAGGAGGACGAGTAAAGCTGAAGATTTCAAAATTCCCACCGGTTCGAGGCTCAAAAAATGGTGCCCTGAGCAGGATTCGAACCTGCGACCTGCGGATTAGAAGTCCGCTGCTCTATCCAGCTGAGCTATCAGGGCCTGAAGCACGTTTATGCGATGCCGAGAGGCGATTGGCAACTCAAAAGCGAAACGGAGCGGAAAAGGGGGGCATCCCAACCAAAGGCAACGTCTACCCGCTCCGATTCATTCGGAGGCGGGGGTTGTTATAGAGATGCTTATTGATCGGTGAATTCCTGGCCTCTTCTCTGAATGATCAGGTCGATGGGAATCAAACCAGCTGAAGTTTTAACAAAATTTCCGGGTTCCGCATCATAAACAAGAATATCCTCATCTGACATCAACCAAAAATCACCGAAGCTGTGTTTCTTTTGCGTGAATCCAAGAGCTTTCATGAAGGTTGAAATCTCTTCCCTCGTGGGGGCTTCGCCTTTGAAAAATGGTTGCCTTGTCAGTATGCGGATACGGTTCATTTCTAAAGCCAGCCCCACAAACTCCCAATTCAATGCAAAAATTTCCTGCGTCAAGGATAGGCGTTCCAGATATTCAGAGAATAAGGCGAAACCACGTGATCCCCATCTGCGTCCGGATGCGCCAGGCAATGTGGCTTTGATGACCCATTCTCCATCTGACCAGACCTCATGCTCCGAACCGATGAAATCCGGTATTGAGGAGGGGAGCGGGGCAGTTAGGCTTTGGTTGCCGAACGATTAGGCTGTGGGACGCGAAGCGTTCTCACCAGCCGCTGGTTCAGCCTTTCATGCCAGCTGGATTTTGAGCTTTTTTCCAAGTGCGATTGCGGCGCTTTCCATCGTAACCAGGGTCACAGAAGGATTGTCAGGATCCAGCAGCCGGTCCAATGAAGAGCGACTGGTGTTCATGAGTTTGGCCAGTGCACTTTTCGTGAGCTGCCGCTCCTCCATCTCTTTCTGAATCTGGAAGGCGAGAACCCGCTTGATAGCTGCTGCCTCGGCCTCAGCCAGCAACCTTTCATCCTGAAGGAAGTCGTCAAAATCTGAGCCTAGATGTTTATTTTTCATGATTCGGCTTCTTGGTAATTTCGCAGTCGAGTTTTTGCGGTGCTGAGTTCTTGTTTCGGAATTTTTTGAGATTTTTTGATAAAGCCATGCAGTAGAATCATCAGGTTTCCATCCACTGTGAACAACACTCTGGCAATACCGTCTGGGAATTTGGTCCGCACCTCCCAAAGGTGAGGAGAGAGCTTCTCAACCAGAGGCATCCCTAACGGCCAGCCAAACTGGACCGTCTTGACGTCTTCACCGATCGCTTTCTTCTGCTCAATGGATAGGGATTTCAGCCATCATCGAACGGGCTCGGTGCCTGTATCGCTCCGGTAAAACCGGACTGTCAACTTCATGTTTCCCATTTCCATCTCCAAAAAGTACCATATTTGGTACGTCTGTCAAGCTGGAATGGTGGTAAGGGGGTAGATTGTACTCGTTGAAGCAGCCTCAATTTCATTCAAAATTACTGAGCCATTTGAATAAAGTAAACCAGCCTATAGCGCAGGCAAACAACAGGAGTGCAGTTGCGCCTAAAACAGATGCATGTAATCTGGGGCCCTCTTGATTGCCATTCCGATGGAAAATAGAAAAGTGAGCACTGAGAACGGCACCAGTGCCAAACCGGCAAACCAAACCGAGGTCTGCACGAAACCCGTCCCAAACCACTGCATGGGCCATGATCCAAGAAGAGAGATGACGGAGCAGACAGCAGCAACGCCGGCAATCACGTTGAGTTTTGCCACTAGCTTCATTTTATCCTCTTGCCGAACAGGCGGCTAAGCTCATTTTCTTCGGAAGCTGCCCGCTCGCCGATCGGTGAATCCGGTCCAACTGCGTCAGCCAGTCTTCTCGAGAGCATTTCCCTTGGCGTTTCAGTGCCTCTTGTACCGTCCATGACATCGTCTCGATTGACCGGGTTGAAATTGAATGAAAGTTTTTCATAGCCATAGAATACGGGCCTTTCGCAAGTCTGTTTGCAAGATGATTCTGTCAGTCGCCTGGGAACGGGCATCATCTGTTTATTCTTTGAATTGTGATTCGACATTGCAAAATATTCGGACTCAGCGGATAAGGAGCGGTTTACCCGCTCTCAGGTCAGTTCATTCTGAAAGAATTCAATAATTTCTCCGCTGGGGGAGAACACGAAGGAGATACGGATGGGAACCGGGCCCTGCTGACTTTGAATGACCTTGTCTGTCGGAGCCATGCGCTCCGTGGCGCCGGCGGCCAGGGCGGCGGCATGGGCGCTGTCCACATCCGGGGTGCGCAGGGCGAAATGAATCATTCTTCCCTCTGACGGGGCCTCCGGATCTCCCCCTTCAAACACCTCCAGATAATTCCCATCGCCCGCGTTCAGCATGGCGGCCCGGTTGGGTGCCTCTCCCCAGTTGCGGGCGGGAAGGATGCCCAGTTTTTCATAAAAGGCCAGACAGCGGTCAAAATCGACGACCCGAAGGGCCGTATGGTGGAATCCGGTGATGGTGGGTGTGGTCATAGACTTTGTCTTACAGTGCAGATTGAATTTGTTCAAGGGCTTCCCCCACCTCTATCCATTCCCGGGAGGTGGCCTGGATCTCGCCGGCGAGTTGGTTGAGTAGCTCCTGATGGGTTTTGAAATCCTCCACTTTGCCTTCACTCAGTTTCCGAAGTTCGGAAGCCTGCTGCTCTTCCAGTTCCGAGAGTCGGAACTCGAGTTTTTCCAGATTACTTTCCAGTTTGCGGATTTGTTTTTGGGCCTCTTTCCGTTTTTTGCCGTCGGGTTTTGCTTTGGCCTCGTCGACTCTGCTCTCGGGCGCCTTTCCGTCGATCGCCACTTTGCCGCCACTCTGCGCGAGAAAATCATCATAGCCCCCCAGCCAGCGGCGAACGCCTTCCGGGCCGATCGAAAGGATTCCGTTGGCGGTATTGCGGACGAAACTGATGTCATGACTCACAAAACACACCGTGCCTTTGTATTGGCAGATCGCCTGCTCCAAGGCTTCCCGTCCGTTGAGATCCAGGTGAGTGGTCGGTTCATCCAGCAGCAAAAGATTTGGGGGATTGATGAAAATCCGGGCGAAGGCCAGACGGATTTTTTCGCCGCCGCTGAGTACTTTCACTGGTTTGTCGCAGAAATCTCCCTGAAATCCGAAACTGCCCAGCAGGCTGCGCACGCCCTGATCGGTGCTTTGACCGGGCGCGGCGTCTTTGACCACCCGGAAGACGGAATGTTCGAGCGGCAGAGTTTCGGCAAATTCCTGGGACTGGTAGCCGGTGACCAGTTGATGCCCGGGCACCCGTTTTCCTTCTAGAGGTTTGAGCAGATCCGCGAGAATTTTCAGCAGCGTGGTTTTTCCCATTCCGTTGTACCCGACCAGCGCCAGTTTGTCCCCGCGCTCAATGCTCAGATCCAGCGCACGGAACAGCCAGGGTCCCTCGGGATAATGAAAGCCCACCTTTTCGGTGCGCAGCAGCTGATGACCGGAGCCCGGCGGATCAGGCAAACGCAACAGCACCCGCGTATCCTCCCGTTCCAGTTCGGGGAGGGGCTCCATTTTTTCCAGCATCTTGATGCGGCTCTGCACCTGTGCCGCTTTGGTGGCCTGCGCGCGGAAGCGGCGGATGAACGTCTCGATCTCCTCCCGCTGTTTGTGCAGGGTTTTGTAGCGGGCCTCCTGCTGTTCAATCCGGGCTTTGCGTTCGATCACGTATTTGTCGAAGGCGCCGATGGCGAACGTGAATGCCCGAACGGCG
>JBMTJR010000202.1:0-4819 GCA_049438565.1 Kiritimatiellia bacterium | reverse complement strand
TCGTTTTCCATGGGTTGCACCCATGGCTGGGATGGGGACACTGCGTTGCAGTTCACGTCTGATCAAACCGTACTTACGTATGGGGTAGGATTTTTTGACCGCTGATCCCCGCAAATGAGGGGTTAACTTGCAATTCGGTTTGCGGACACCAGTTCCTGCGCCTGGCATACACAGTCGGACACACTGACCCCTCCGTAACTGCTTCCACAGAACTGCAGCCCGCCGAGGGTTTGTGCCTTTGCCTTGATTTCCGCGACCCAGTCGAGATGACCCAGGGCGTATCCGGGATTTCCATTCGGCCAGCGCTGCAACCAGTAGGCCAGAGGCTCCGCAGGGATGAAGGGACAGATTTTCCGCAGTTCGCTTAGGGCACTGCGGAGCAGGCTTTCGTCGCTGGCATTTTTAAGATCCTCTTCGGCGCCGGGGCCGCCCAGAAACAGACGGCAGACAAAGCGGTCCTCCGCCTCCCGTCCGGAAAACTTGTTTCCGGTCCAGGTGCATCCCACCAGCAGGGAGGACAGCGGGTGCGAGGCCATGAAACCAAATCCAGTGGGGAGACGGGAGAGCGCTTTGCGGTCAAAAATCAGCGAGAGGGTCGCGGAACTGGAACTCTGCTGCCTTTCGAGCAAGGATTTTAGTTCCGGATCCACAGTCGAAAACAGTCCGGCCGCCCGGCGGGCGGGAAGCGCGATGACCAGTGAGTCGAAGCGCTCTCCGTTCACCTGCCAGCCTTCTGCAGAGCGCACAATCTCCTGCACGGCCGTGTTGGGTCTCAGATATTCCCCCAGCTGTTCGCAGAGTGCATCGGGCAGACACTGCATCCCCGATTTGAGCGAGGTGAACAGGGCCGGTGCGGTTCCGGCCCGGCTCCGTTTCTGCGCCTCCCGCATCATCGACGCCATGCCCCGGACCAGGGATCCGTGCTGTTTTTCCAGCGCCTGCAGACGCGGAAAGGTGGCCGCCATGCTCATTTCCTCCGGGTCTCCTCCGTAAATCCCGCCCAGCAGCGGACCGGCCAGTCGTTCGAGGGTCTGCTGCCCAAAATGCCGGCGGGTGAAGTCGGCCAGACTTTCATCTCCGTCCGGGGCGCGGTGTTTGAGAAAAGGCTCCATCAGCATCCGGGCTTTGCCGGCGGGAGAGAGCAGCGGGGTGCTGAGAATGGGGGTGACTTTTTGCGGAATAAACAATTTGCATCCCGCCGGGAAGGGATGCAACCGGCCCCGGTGCAGAATCGAGAAAGAGCGCTGGGCATCATTGGAGGGGAGCAGCTCCTCCGCCAGCCCCAGCTCGCGGCATAAATCCAGCGCCCAGGGTTTTTCGGTAAGCAGGGAATCCGGTCCGCCTTCCAGCAGGCAGCCCTCCAGTCGGCGGCTGATCATTTTTCCGCCCCAGCGGTCGGTCGCTTCGAAGACGGTGGGATGCTGTCCGGCCTTTTTCAGGTACCAGGCTGCGGAAAGTCCGGCGATTCCGCCTCCGAGGATGGCTGTGGTGGATGACATGTGTTCCCGATACCCCAAGAACCGGCATTCCTCCAGTTACAAGTTTGAAATTGTTTGTCCGGAGCGCTTCGGGTGCATCCTTGAATTGGTTTTTTTACAACCGCGGACTGCGCGAACGGCGCGGACACATAAAGGATATTTTTGAGGGTATTTCTATTTGAGTTTCGCTTGAGCCATCCCCTTTGAAATTTCTAACTGCAATGTCCGCGTTCTCCGCGCGGTCAGCGGTTGTTCACCTGTTCTAACGTACGATTGAACCGATTGCTGGATGCGCCTTGAGCGCTTCAACTCCTCTATATTCGACTTGCACAACGCGGGGCTTTGATGCAGGGTACGGCCTCACTTTATTACTGAAAAGGAATGCATATGCGCTGGTCTCACTTATTGATCCCCACTTTGAAAGAAACGCCCCAGGATGCGGAAATTCTGTCGCATCAGCTGATGCTGCGCGCCGGGCTGATCCGGCGTCTGGGCAGTGGACTCTACACCTATCTGCCTCTGGGATTCCGCGCGCTGCGGAAGGTGCAGGCGATTGTGCGGGAGGAAATGGACCGGGCCGGCGCCCAGGAGGTTCTGATGCCGGCGATGCATCCTAAGGAGATTTGGGAGAAATCCGGACGCTATGAGGGTCTGAAAAATGTGATGTTCCGGGTGAAGGACCGTCAGGACCGGGAAATGGTGCTGGGCCCCACGCACGAGGAGATCATTACGGATCTGGTCGCCCGGGAGATCACCTCCTACAAACAGATGCCCTGCAATTTTTATCAGATTCAGACCAAATTCCGGGATGAGATCCGGCCGCGCTTCGGGCTGATGCGCTGCAAAGAGTTCATCATGAAGGACGCCTACAGCTTCGATGTCAGCTCGGAGGCGGCGGATGAAAGTTATCAGAAAATGTACGATGCCTATGTGCGGATTTTTCAGCGCTGCGGTCTGCACGCCATGGCGGTGGAGGCGGACACCGGGGATATGGGCGGTTCCTCCTCACACGAATTCATGATTCCCTGTGAGGCGGGGGAGGATGCGATTCTGGAGGCAAATGACGGTTCTTACGCGGCGAATCTGGAGCGGGCGGAAGGGATCTGCGATCTGCCCATGGAATTTCCCGGCGCGGAATTGCCGCTGGAGAAAGTGGAAACCCCGAATGCGGGGAAAATCGAGGAGGTGGCGAAACTGCTGCAGATTGAGACGCGGCAGCTGGTCAAAACTCTGATTTATGTGGCGGACGACAAAGCGGTCGCGGTGCTGTTGCCGGGGAACCGGGATGTGAACGAGATCAAGCTGGCAAAAGTGCTGCCGGGGGCCGAGCTGGCCGATCCGGAGCGGATCCGCAGGGTCACCGGCGCGGAGGTGGGATTTGCCGGTCCGGTGGGACTGGAGATTCCCATCCTGGCCGACCGCAGTCTGAAAGGCCTCAAAGGCGGGGTGACCGGGGCCAATGAAACGGACATGCATCTGAAGAATTTTGATCTGGAGCGCGATACCGGCATCACGGAATTCGTGGATGTGGCCCTGGCCTATGTCGGCGATCTGGCGCCTAACGGCAAAGGACGCCTGGTCGAAAAACGGGGCGTGGAAGTGGGGCATGTTTTCAAGCTCGGCACCAAATACAGCGAGGCGCTGGGGGCGAATTATCTCGATGAAAACGGGAAAAGTCATCCGGCCGTCATGGGCTGCTATGGCATCGGGGTCAGCCGCACCCTGCAGGCGGTGATTGAACAGTCGAATGACAGCTTCGGCATCATCTGGCCGATTTCCGTGGCCCCGTTTGAACTGTTGATCACGGTGCTCAGTCCCAAAGATGCGGACTGCATGCGGCATGCGGAAAACATCAAGACAAGTCTCGAGGCCCAGGGGGTGGATGTGCTGCTGGACGACCGCGAGGAGCGTCCGGGCTTCAAATTCAAGGATGCCGATCTGCTGGGGCTTCCGCTGCGCCTCACAATCGGGGAGCGCGGACTGGCCAAAGGGGAGGTGGAACTGAAAGTGCGCACAGAGAAAGACTTTGAAGCGATTCCGGTCGCCAAAGCTGCCGAACGCACTTTTGCCAGAATCACCGAACTCCGGGAGGCGCTGGCATGCCCCCGGTAAAAATTCATCCCTCCATTCTGGCTGCGGACGTCGGGCATCTTTACGATGCCTGCGTGCGGGTGGAGGCCTCCGGGGCGGACGCGATTCATATCGATCTGATGGACGGCATGTTTGTGCCCAACATGAGTTTCAGTCCCTCGGTGGTGGCGATGGCCCGCAAAGCGGTGACCATTCCTCTGAATGTGCATCTGATGATGATGCGGCCCGATCTTTATGTGGATGCCTTCTGTGAGGCGGGAGCCAGCACCCTGCTGGTGCATATCGAGCCGGACTATGACCATGCGGAAACCCTCAAGCGGATTCGGGCCAAGGGAGTCAAAGCCGGAATCGTGCTCAATCCGGACACCGAACTTTCGAAGATCGAAGCCCTGCTGCCGCTGGTGGATGAAGTCCTGTTCATGACGGTCTTCCCGGGTTTTGGCGGACAGTCCTTTCTGGAGGAGCCTCTGCCGCGGATTCAGGCGCTGCGGGCGGCCTGCCCGGAGCTGGACATTTCGGTGGACGGCGGACTGAACCGGGAAACCTGCAAACGCTGTTTTGATCATGGTGCCAATCTTTTTGATATTGGCTCCTCGATGTTTCAGCCGGAGGATATGGGGGAAGAGGTACGGGTGATGCGGGAAATCCTGCGCTGAAGAGGCTGAAAATTATCCAATAAGATTTGATTTTAGGGTTGAGGAAAATCCCTTTGTTTGAATAGGATAGGGAAAACCCTTTCCAACCGAGGAGACCTATGGAAGATTCCACCCCTAAAACTGTTCAAGCCTCCCTGCAGGCCTACTGGCGCAGCAATCTGCGCTGGATGATGCTTCTGATATCCATCTGGGCCTTTGTGTCCCTCGGCTGCAGCATCCTGTTTGCGGACAAGCTGAACGAATTCAATATTCCCGGCACGGGATTTCCGCTCGGATTCTGGTTTGCCCAGCAGGGAAGCATCATTGTGTTTGTGCTGTTGATCCTGGTGTATTGCTTACTCATGAACCGGCTGGATCAGCGGCATCACCGCGAACTCACCGAACTCTCCTACCGGAAGGAGGGCTGATCATGGATTCCATCCGCATCTGGACTTTCGTCTTTGTGGGCCTCACCTTCGGGCTCTATCTCTATATCGCCTTCCGCTCCCGGGTCCGGGACACCAAAGGATTCTACGTGGCCGGGCAGGGAGTGCCCGCCGCGGCCAACGGCATGGCCACCGGTGCCGACTGGATGAGCGCGGCGTCGTTCATCTC
>JBMTJR010000201.1:0-4839 GCA_049438565.1 Kiritimatiellia bacterium | reverse complement strand
TCGATTCCGCCTACCCCCTCGACTATGTCACCGTCAAAGAGACGGTGAGTTTTGCCACCCCCGAGGGCAAACTGCTGGTATTCGAACCTGCGGATCCGGATCATCCGCGACTGGAGCTGGACTGCGGAATTTCTTTTCCCAACGTCATCGGCGAGCAGCGGATCAAACTAGTGGTGAACCGCGAGACCTTCCGGCGCGGCGCCCATGCCCGGACCAACACCACCGCTCAGAAAAAATTGTACTGCCAGAGCATCGGAAAACTCTTTGCCGATGTGCGGAACCTCGGATACACCGATAAAAATGTGCTGATCGCGGGAAAACGGAAATATCACAACCAACCGATTCTGGAAGTGAACGGAAAAGCGCTGGAGGCGGTCTGGCACCGGGCTATTCTCGACCTGCTCGCGGCCATTGCCCTGATCGAACGGGGAAATTTCATCGGAAAAGTGAGTTCCTACAAAGCCGGTCACGCCATGGATGTCCAGGCCGTAAAAGCCCTGTACCGGAACGATTTACTGACCAAAGTGACGATCCCCTCCCAGGTTCCGGATCTGACGAAAACCGTCTGAATGTAAGTCTGCAAAGAGTATTCCATGAGTACCCTCTGGCCCGATCCCCCGCTGCAAGTGGTACTGGTGGAACCTGAAATTCCGCCCAACACCGGAAACATTTCCCGAAGCTGTGCAGCCACCGGCAGCCGTCTGCATTTGGTTCATCCGCTGGGATTCGATCTTTCAGAAAAAAGGGTCCGGCGCGCAGGTCTGGATTACTGGCCGCATGTGGATCTGCAGGAGCATGACTGCCTCGCCGACTGCCTTGCCCTGCCCCACCGCAAAGTCTGGTACCTCAGCACCAAAGCCACCCGCTGCTATAGCGATGCGGATTTCGGACCCGGAGACATGCTGGTCTTTGGTCCCGAAACCCGCGGACTGCCGGAGGACCTGCTGAAAGAGGCCGGAGCCCAGGCCCTGCGCATTCCCATGCAAACCCACGCCGTCCGGTCTCTCAATCTGGCCACCTCCGTGGGCATTGTCCTTTTTGAGGCTCTGCGGCAATGCCGGGCTGCGGAAGGACCGCAGGAATCAAAGGATTCCTGAAAATATTCAGATTGACCAACCAGACCAACTATGGTCTGTTGATTTATCGTGATTATTAATCTTTCGGAGGCCAAGGCCCAGCTGTCAAAAATCGTTGGTCTCGCCTACCGCGGCGAAATCAACGATATGTTTTACGGGGAAGCCCCATGAAATTTTATTGGACACGCATATTTTACTCTGGAGCCTGTCCGAACCGGAGAAACTTCCGAAAAAATTCAGGCTGGAGCTGGAGACTTTAGCAAATGTTTGCCTGGTGAGCTCAGTCAGCATCGCAGAGATCATGATGAAATCATCAATTGGAAAACTTGAAATCCCTTTCGATCCGTTGTCCGAGGCCGAAGCTGCAGGTTTTGAAATGATGTCATTTTCTGGAAAGGATGCACTTCCATTAAAGAAATTGCCCTATCATCATCGGGATCCTTTTGACCGTATGCTGATTTCGCAAGCATTGGTTCAGGATCTGCCGATCATGACTTGCGATCGTAAATTTTCACCGTATGGCTGCAGATTGATGACGACAACCTGAGACTCAGGTTCTTCTACACGTCCTGACGCCCCTTCATGGCCCGTTTCAGAGTTTCGGGATCACTGTAGGCCAGGCCGCTTCCGGCAGGCAGGCCAAAGGCCAGTCGGGTGACCCGGAGTCCCAGGGGACGGAGAATCTCCGCCAGCATGGAGGCGGTGGCATCGCTTTCCACGTCGGTGTTCAGCCCCAGCATCACTTCCTCCACCCCATCCTCCCGGATTCGCAGCAAAAGTTTCTCCAAAAGTTCCCGCGTCACCGTCTCGTCCTGCATGGGGGAGATTTTTCCCCTCAGACAATAATATTTTCCCGGAAAACTTCCGGCCTGCTCAATCACCTGAATATCCGGAGCCCCCTCCACCACACAGAGAATTCTGGAATTCCGATTTGGATCCCGGCAGATTCGGCAGGGATCCTGACCGGTTTCGGTCAGATTTCCACTTCGGCTGCACAGCGCGATCTCTTTTCCCGCCCGCTCCAGTGCCAGGATCAGTTCCCGCAACAGGTCCTGATTCCGAAGCAGAAGCCGATAGGCCATCCGTTCAGCAGTGCGGCGTCCGATGCCCGGCAGTTTGGCCAGACTGCGGATCAACTGTTGGAGCGCTTCCGGCATCTCAGAATGGCATCCCGGGAATGTTCAGGCCCTGTGTCAGTTTGGACATCTCCTCGGCCATGGTCTGTTTGCCCAGATTGACCGCGCCCTGCACAGCGGACAGCACCAGATCCTCCAGCATTTCCACATCATCGGGATCCACCGCTTTGCGGTCGATTTTCACTGCGCGGACAGATCCATCGCAGGTGGCGGTCACGGAGACCATTCCGCCCCCGGAACTGAAAGAAATTTCCCGCTCCGCCAGTTCCGCCTGCACTTTCTGCATTTGTGCCTGCAGTCCCTGCGCCTGTTTCAACATTTTCATCATATTCGCCATCATCAGTCTCCATTTGGATTATCGTTGAATATCTATAATGTCCCCGTGAAAAACTTCCAGCACATGCCGGATCGATTCGTTTTTAATCCATTCCTCCGGATCATTTCCCGCATTTTCCACGGAAAAGGGTTTATCGTCGGCTGTTTCCACCTGGGCTTCCGGGGAATGATGGGACCAGGTCACCGATTCTTTCATGATCCGGTATTCGATGCGGATCGAGCGTCCGAGCCGTTTGGAGAAGAGGTGATGCAGTCCTCCGTGATCCAAAAGCTTCACCTCCTCCATCACCCCGGAGAATTCCGGATCAAACCCCACCACCAGGGTCGTATCGCTCACTTCGAGGGGCCAGGAATCACGTAAATCCCGTTTAAGGGCCGGCTGCAGCACCAGACACTTCTCCACCAGCTCCGGCCATTCCTCCCGGAGCGCCTGCAATTCCGCCTCCGGATCGTGGGCTGGCGGTCTAGCCAGAGGCTCGGATGACGGCGGGGAAAGAGACTCAGGCGCCGGGGCTGAAAGCGGCTCAGGAGGCCTTACTTTTTTTTTTCGGCGGCGTCAGGGGCCGGCAGGCCGGTTTTCAGACGTTCCACCTGGGCCCAGACCTCGTCCAGGGTTGCAAAATGGGCCGTGCGGGCTGCGGAAATCAGTGCGGTTTCCAGATGCGTCCGCTTCGACAGCGAATAGCGCAGCTGTTCCGAGGCGGTCATCAGTTTTTCCATCAGCGCGGAAACCCGGGAGGGTTCCACCCACTCCGCCTGCTCCCGGATGACGGCGGCCTGGATGTCCGGAAGCTCATCCAACAACCCGCCTTTGGGACTGTAGGCCTGCACCAGCACATGCCGCAAATGAATGACCAAATCCAGCAGCACCCGTTCCAGATCCTTGCCGGTCCGGTCAAACTCCGCGATGGCCTCCAGGATCCCTGAAATATCGTGCTGAAAGATCGCCGTGGCCATCCGCTCCAGATGTTTCTGCGAAACCAGGCCAAAGACGGACAGCACATCCTCCTCGGTGAGAGATTTTCCCCGGAAAGAGATCAGCTGATCCATCGCGGAAAGCGCATCCCGCATCCCGCCCCGTGCCCCCCGCGCCACCGCGAGCAGCGCCGCCTCCTCCACCTCCACCTGTTCGGCATCGCAGATTTCCTGCAGGCGTCCGGTGATGTCTTTGGCCAGAATTCTCCGCAAATCGAAACGCTGACAGCGGGAGAGGATGGTTTCCGGAATTTTCTGGGGTTCCGTGGTGGCGAACAGAAATTTCACATGCGGCGGCGGCTCTTCCAGGGTTTTGAGCAGCGCATTGAAAGCCCCCTGGGTGAGCATGTGAACTTCGTCGATCAGATAAATTTTAAACAGCGAATTATTGGTGCCGAATTTCGCGTTTTCGCGGATTTCCCGGACGTGCTCCACTTTGTTGTTGCTCGCTCCGTCAATCTCCAGCACATCCATAGAGGTGCCGGCCGTGATTTCCCGGCAATGATTGCAGGAGTTGCAGGGGGTGGCCGTGGGACCTTTTTCGCAGTTGAGACATTTGGCGAAAATCCGGGCCATGGTGGTCTTTCCGGTTCCCCGCGAACCCACAAACAAATAGGCATGCCCCACCCTCTCCTGTTCAATCGCCCGGCCCAGCGTGTGGGTGATATGCGACTGCCCCACAACCTCGGTAAAGGTTTGGGGACGGTATTTTCGTGCTAAAACTTCGTAGGCCATAAGAAAAAGTCCCGGGACGCGAGTTCCAGTGATGCGGCTCAGGCCAGGCGGTCTACGGCGCCCAGACAGTCGGTCTTAGTGCTGCTGCCTTCCGGCCCTGACACGGTTCGTCCGCGTCTGTCGCATAGGACCCAGCCCTCAACACCGCATCACCGGAACTCGCGTTCCAAGTGGAGGGGTTTTATAACAGTCAAAATCCCGATGGCAAGCAGGGTTTGAAGATTTCAGGGACGGGGGCCACCGAAAGAATTTCGGAGCCTGTCCGAGTCCCGCCTTCAGGCGGAAGTTTTCCGGGACCTTCAGGGTGCGGATTCCGGAGCCCGGGGCTCCGCTGCCGGGTCATGAATGCCCCGCCCCGACTGTCCGCCTGAAGGCGGTACTCTGGCAGTCTTCGCGCACTTGCCGTCCTTTGCGCGAACCGGGATTTTCCTTTTCTCTTTTAGCCGCTACCGAACTTCGTAAGCCCACCAGGGTCTTGTTTCCGACATTCGGAAAAAATGACTTTTTGATCAAAGCCCCACCCGACAGCTATCTGGGAGGATTGGGACTACCGTGAATTCTCGGGGGACTTGTGCGTCGGA
>JBMTJR010000200.1:0-4851 GCA_049438565.1 Kiritimatiellia bacterium | reverse complement strand
AAGAACTATACGGATTATTGAGAAATCCACCCGTCAATCGGCATCCTCTCAGTGCGGTAAAGGCTCATGAGACCATCCAAACTTTTCGGGAAAATCCAAACTGGAAAATTGTGGATGTAATTCAGGATGGGAATCATATGAATGAATTCTGGCAGCGTGCTGCGGATCCCCACTTCCCATATCGGCGCATTTTCGATCTCAGACTTGCAATGACTTTGAGACAGCATCAGGTCGATGAATTCGTCACCCGGAATTTGAAAGACTTTCAGGATTTCGGGTTTAAAAAAGTTTGGGATCCGTTTGCCGGGACAGCGCCGGGAACCGGCGGGCAGGCATTATAAGCCGAGTGTTTCCCGGATCCGCTCCCGCTGGTCGAGCAGGGCGGCGAGTTCGCGGTTCCACCAGGCCCGGTTGCCGAATTCAGGATCATTCCGCCGGGCATTGTCGGCCTGCTGCTGCGCGCACCAGGCGGAAAAATGAATGAACCGCATGGCCCGGAGAGGTTCGACCCAGCGCAGGCTCGCGAAGTCGAATTCACGGATTTGCTGATATCCGTGCAGCAAATGCTGCAGTTCACCGGAGCCGGGATCCGCGCCGTCGGGCAGCAGCATCCACAAATCCTGCACCGGGGGACCAAAGGCCATGTCGTCAAAATCAATCAGAAAAATTCCCTGGGTACCCGGACGCCGCATGAGATTGGCGGAATGCATGTCGCCGTGAATGCGGGTGTAAATGGATTCGTCAAACAGGGGGGCAATGGCTTCCAGCAGTTCTCCGGCGGCATCTTCATAGCGGTCACAAAAGTCTTCATCCTCCTGGAGGTGATCCAGAATGAAATCCAGATGGAACTGACTGGCCTCCTCAGGATGCCAGACGAGCCGGTGTTCCGGCAGGGTGGCATCTCCGGCGACATGCATGCGGGCGAGGGTGCGTCCGAGCTCCTGCCATCCGGCCGGATCGAGATCCTCAAAGGGCCTTCCGCGTCTGCGGGGGTAAATGGCGCACCAGAGATCCGGAGACTCTTCAAACAGGCTGTCGCCCCGGTAATCCAGCAGGGGGGCGACCACCGGAACCTCTGCGTCCAAAAGATCAAACACAAATTCAAGTTCCTCGTCCAGAGCTTGAACCGTCCAGCGTCCGGGCCGGTAAAATTTGACCACCACCGATTCGCCATTTTCGAGCAGGACTTCATAAACCCGGTTGATGTAGCTGGTGAGGGGCCGGCAGACCGGTTCGACCCGTTTCCTCAGGGTTTTTTCCACCATGTCCATGACCCGGTCGGGACCCAAATCATGAAAGTTTTGCATGGAGATAATTTCCGGAGGGATTCAGCCTCAGAGCAGATGATCCGGAAGAATTTCCGGGGGGGCGGCGGGTTCCGGTTCCGGGGAGGAGAGGGAAAGGCTGGAGAGTTCTGTTCCGGGTTTAATCAGGGCCAGATCGAGGTCCAGCTTTTCCAGCACTGCGGTCAGCGTGCTCAGGCGGACCCCGGGATTGCCGTGTTCAAGGTCGAACATTGCGGTTTTTCCGATCCCGGCCAGCTCAGCCAGCTGTTTCAGGCTGAGACCCCTTTGTTTGCGGGCGGAACGGATTTGTTCCGCAAGATCCTGAGATGAAAAGCGCATACCCTGTTGCTGTCAGAAAAGTGGCGGATGTCAATTTTATCCGAACAAACCTGAGGAAGTATGAGTCAATTCTGTTCCTTGACGGATATGGATTAATCGTAAAATTTAGCGGCGCAGCGCTGGATTCCCTCGGTGAGGGTGAGGTAAGGCACCACGGATTCGGCGATTTGCCGGAGAGGGAGGCGGTGTCGGAGGATGAGGCTGAGTTCGCTCATCAGGTCCCCGGCTTCCGGACAGAGGGCTCTGGCCCCGAGCAGGGTGTCTGTTTCGGGATCCCGGAACAGTCTGAGAAAGCCAAAATCCTGGTTGGCGGTGCTGAAGCGGGGCCAGCGTTTTACGGGAAGTTCGGCCTCTTCCACCGTGAATCCCCGGTTCCGGGCCTCCTCGGCGCTGAGTCCCACGCCGGCGATTTGGGGATCGCTGAACACCACCCAGGGTACGGAAGGCGGGTTCCATTCGGGTTTGGGGGATTCCCCATACAAATGAGCGACCACCCGTTTGGCTTCGGCGGAGGCGGTGTAGACCAGCATGTGACCTCCAAGCACATCGCCGCAGGCGTACACGGAAGGACAGGAGGTTCTCAGATGCTCATCCACCGGAAGAAATCCGTTTTTCGCGGTCTGAATCCCGGCGTTTTCCAAACCAAGATCCTCGGTATTTCCGCATCTTCCCCGGGAGATCAGTACCTTCCGGGCGTGGAATTCGCGGATCTCTCCATTCACTTTGGCCCGGGCGCAGACGGCCTCTTCGCCGGCGGACAGTTCAATGTCCTCCACGCCGCAGACCAGTTCAACCCCCTCCCGCTGCAACTGTTCGCCAATTCCCTCGCCGAGACAGCGGGGCTGGGAGGAGAGCAGGTGGGCGCTGCGCTGGAGGGTGGTGACCTGCACGCCGAGCCGGGCCATCATTTGGGTGAGTTCCACTGCAATATAGCCGCCGCCGAGCACCAGCACACTTTCCGGCAGTTCGTTCTGGTCAAAAAAATTCTCATTCCGCAAGACCCGGTCAGGTGGAAGAGTCTCTGTGCCCTCCATCCGGGTTCTCGAACCGGTGGCAATCAGAATGGCGTCGCCCCGGATTTTCTCTCCGTTCACCTCGACGCAGTGGGGGTTCACCAGCCGACCCCGTCCGCGGATCATCCGGAGTCCCTGCAGTCCGGCGAGAGGATTTTCATAATTCCGTTCCCGGAACTCGGTGATTTTTGCCCGGATATCCTGAAAAAGCGCTTCCGGATTGAGGTCACTCCCCCGGGGCTGGATTCCGGGGAATGGAGAGTGTCGGGTGTTGTGGAAATGTTCGGCGGCCCGGATCAAATATTTGGAGGGCACACAGCCCACATGCAGGCAGCATCCGCCGAGAGGAAGTCCGTCATGAATCAGCGTGCTGGTCCCACCCCGCGTGTGCATTTCCCAAACTGCGGTGATCGCGGCTGATCCGCCGCCCAGAATAATCAGATGTCTGGACATGCGGCTTCAGAGCAGAAGGGTGTAGCCGTAAAGCAGGGCTGCGATGCCTCCGAGCAGGATGACCTGCGGCCAGATGGAGGGAACCGGCGGGAGCATCCGGTGACTGCGGGCCCGGGAGAGTGCGTCTGCGTTCAGGTTGATTTTGGGACGAGAATCCGCCCCGGAGCCGCCTCCTTCAAGGTGAATTTGCAGCGGAGGGGCTCCGCGTTTGCGAACAGCCGCTTTACCGGAGCGGTTGTGGCTTGCGGGAAGGGGTGTATGCTCCACCGTGCTGCGGATATTGGAAGGGAGGGGCGCCAGAATCATCTGACCTTCCCGGACCCGCATGATGTCGGCCATGACCTCCTCCCAGCTGTCGTAGCGGTGCTGCTGATCTTTGGCCATCAGACGTTCCACCAGGGCGCAGAATCCGTAAGAGAGTTTTTTGTTCACTTCCCGGGGGGCGGGGATTTGTCCGTGGACCTGCTGGGAGGCCACCTCATCCGGCTCCAGATTGGCAAAAGGAATGGTTCCGGTGCCCAGGTGATAGAGGGTGGCCCCGAGAGCGTACATGTCGGTGCGGCAGTCGAGCGTATCCTCCACCAGCGCCTGTTCGGGCGGAAAGTAATTTGGTGTGCCGATGGTCATGTCCTCATCAATCGCCACCCCTTCGCTTCCGAGCACCTGGGCGAGTCCGAGATCGGCAATTTTTGTTCGTCCATTGCGGTGGAGCAATAGATTGTCGGGCTTGATATCGCAATGAACCACCCGGTGGTCCCGCCAGGCGTAGTCCAGGGCCTCGGCCACTTCGAGGCCGATCTGCAGGACATGGGCTTCGGGCAGTGCCCCGTTGTTGTCCACCAGATCCCCGGCGGTGGGTCCGGGGACATATTCCATGACATAATACAGAAAATCTTCATGCTCCCCGGCATCGATAACCTGTACGATGTTCGGATGAATCAGACTGGCCGCGGCCCGGGCCTCATAGATGAAGCGTTCGTATTCCTGCTGGTCTGAATCGACCTGCTTGAGCAGGACTTTGATGGCCACCACCCGGTCCAGTTTCTCCTGACAGGCTTTCCATACCGTGGCCATTCCGCCTTCGGCGATTTTGTTGACCATGGAATATCCGGGGATCTGAATTTGGGCTGTCATATGAGGGAAGCTGGGTTATAATTACCACCCTTGTATATAATCACCCCGCTTCTACAAGCATAACCCGCATGCTTCTCTGAGAAACGGCATTTTACTATTTTCTGTCTTTTCCCAATTCACTGCAGCGGCATTCCCTGTGTTTTTGAGGGGGAGAGAAAATTCGATATGGGTCAGGTTGTAAATAATTCTTCGTATTAACTGCTGAGTCATTTGCTGCCGAAGGCTGGGCTGAGGAATAGGCTCCACTCCGTAACTGAAATGAAACGGTTTCCAAAATTACTCTCTAAAACCTAAACCAAAAAAAAACGCAAAACGCGTTTTTTATGTATTGACCGCGTATTGCGTTCAATGTAAGGGCCTATGGTTTGGAAGGGAGTGGCACGTTGTCGCTTCCCCAGCAAAATCGGAAAGGGTAAAAGAAAATGATAAAAACAAACAAAAAGTATTTAATTGCTCTGTTGGCAGGCAGTACCTTTACGGGTGCCGGTCTGTATGGGCAAACAGCATATGATACAGGAACTCAGGATCCTGCAATCGCAACGAACGCGTCGGACATCACCACGAACGCAACCGACATTGCGACCAACGCATCAGACATCGCGACAAACCAGACGGACATCGCCACG
>JBMTJR010000199.1:0-4879 GCA_049438565.1 Kiritimatiellia bacterium | reverse complement strand
CCCCGGGACTTCTGTCTGAACCGGGCCGCCTGTGTGTTCGGAGAGGTGGGCGGAGAGCCCCTCGTGGCCCTGCTGAACCCATTCAATCTGCAGCTGAAAGAGGATGTCAGCCGGCTGATTGACAGCGAACCGCATTATTTTGTCACCTCCGCCGCCTCCTATCAGGATTATCTCAACCGCCAACTGGCGGCCCAATCCGTCTGAGTGCCGCCCCTCTCCGTCCCATGCTTGTCACGTTCTATTGTGAAACCTGCGATGCGAAGCTGAGAATCAATGCGGACGCGATGGGCAGCGAGCTGATGTGTCCGGAGTGCGAAACGCTGCTCAGAGTTCCGGAAATGCAGTTGGGGCCGGGTTTTGTGGTGGGTGGATTCCTCATCAAACACAAACTGGGAGAAGGGGGAATGGGGGAAGTGTATCTGGCCACCCAGCTTTCGCTGAAACGGGACGTGGCCCTGAAAATTCTGCCCCGGCGCTTTACCCGGGAAAACTCTTTCGTGGTCCGCTTCCTGAAAGAGGTTCACTATCAGGCCAAGCTCGATCACCCGAACATCGTCACCGCCTATGATGCGGGGGAGGACAACGGAGTTTATTTCATGGCCATGGCCTACGTGCCGGGGGAAACGCTGGAACAATGGCTGGAGCGGGAGGGAACCCTGTCCGAATCCGACGCCCTGCAGGTGATTCGGCAGGTGGCGCACGCGCTGGATTATGCCTCGGAGGAGAAGGGGATCATTCACCGCGATATCAAACCGGCGAATATCATGCTCACCCCCGGACTGCATGCCAAAGTTCTGGATATGGGTCTGTCCAAAAACACTTTCGAAAAAAATTCGACCACCCTGGCCGACACGCTGATGGGGACGCCGAACTATATCAGTCCGGAGCAAATCGACCATCCGCAGGATCTCGACTGCCGCTCGGACATGTTCAGCCTGGGCATGACCTTTTATCACATGCTGACCGGTCAGATCCCTTTTGAAGAAAGCGGGTATCTGAAAACCCTGCACCGTCACGCTAAAGAAAAGCTTGAGGATCCCAGGGATCTGGTTCCGGGAATTTCCGCAGGCTGTGTGCATTTGCTGGCCCGTATGCTGGCCCGGGAACCGGAGGACCGTTATGCGGACTGGTCGGCCTTTCTCGAAGATCTGCACCGGGTAAGCGCCCACAAACAGTTGCCCAGACTTCCCGAGGGGGAAAGCACCCTGGATGTTCATCTCCCGGCTCCGCCCCGTCCGCCCTCCTCTTCCGCGAAAACCGAAGAGCCCGTTCCCGCCGGAAGGAGTGTGCGGGGAGTTCTGTTTTCGATCGGGATCGGCCTTCTGCTGGGCATGGCCGGGATCGGAGTGCTGGCAAAGCGGCGGGGAGAGATCCCGGCACCGGCACCCCTCCCCTCGCCCCCCCCTGCGTTTGCCGCGGCTCCGACGCCCCCGCCGGAACCCACCGCTCCGGCTCCGGACCTGAGCGAACTGCAGTCAGAACTCACCGGCCTGATCCTCGACTATGAGCGGACGCGCAGCGGACACGATGGGGTCATTCAAAAGCTCTTGGATCTGGCTGGACGGGCCGGGAACAGCCGCATTTCCGAATCCGCCGCCGAACAGATTATCCGGGTGCGCCGGGACCGTGACGATGCGGTGGAAGCCGAAAAGGATCATTTGCGGCAGGAAACCGTGCGGATTCTTTACAACGAGGGACCTGAACCCGCCCGCCAGTATCTGGATCAGTACAAAAGCCCCTTTCTTGAGGAAATGCAGTCTCAGATCGGCAACCTGCGCAGACGCATCCGCATCCGCGAGCAGCAGGAGCAGTCCCAGCGGGAACAGGAAAGAATGGAGGCCGAAAAATGGTTTGCCGAACTCAAAAGCCAGCTTGCGGCCCGCGTTCTGCAGCGGGAGTGGCAACAGGCCTCCGCCCTGGTGGAACAGGCGGCGGCCGAGCCCGCTCTGTTTCCTCTGGGGGCGGAGGTTTCGGCACTGCAGGATGAAGTGCAGGCCCTGCAAAGGGTTCCGGAAAAAATTCTCCAGTCCTACGATCAGAAACTGCAGCAGGAGGTGGTGCTGAAGTTACTGGACCGGGATCTGGCGGTGACGATTCTGGACCGGAGACCGGACGGACTTTCTGTGAGCCGGACGCTGTATGCCGAAGACGGAATCCCGGTGGGAAGCGCCGAACTGTTTATCCCTTTTTCCCAGTTGAGCCCTCAGGAGATTCTGGACCAGATTCAGCGGCTGGAGGGCAAAGAAATCCTGCTGTACAAGGGGCTGCTGGCTCACCGGGCGGGAGAGCGCACTCTGAGCCGCAAGTATCTGGAGCAGGCGGGAACCCCGCTGGCACTCTCCATCCGTGATGAACTGTTCAGCCTTCCCACGCTGGACCACCGGGAATTCAGCGGTCCGGAGGGCGAAGCAGGCATCCGCAGCCCGCTCAATACGCCACGCTTCGCTCCGTTGCCCACGATTGAATCTCCCTGACTCTTTTTCCCCAGCGTTCGGGATCTTTTCGCTCCTCCACAAAAGAATCAACCAACCCGCGCAGCAACTGTCCCACCAGTTCCACCTGCAGCATGCGGTCCTGAAAGCGGCTGACAAAATCCAGATTTCCCTCCGGCGTCAGCGGTTTCAGTCCGCGCACGGCCAGAGTTTCCCCGTCCAGCGTCATGCGCCACACCTGTTCCCCCCGAACCAGATTCACCGTAGCCTTGCGCAGTTTTTTCCCGGCCAGCAGACAGGATTTTGCCTCTGCGCTCTGGGTGGGATTGCCTTTGCGCAGCGTAATTTCGTGCGCGCCTCCACCCTCCATCACCAGCGTGAGCGGACCTTCAATCATAACCCCAACCGCACCTTCTTTCCCTGCCGGCACCTTGTCCGGACAGGTCTCTGACTGAAACCATAACCAGGTCATAAAGTCATGACCGGCCAGCGGGGAGGTGCGCTCCGGTTCCACTTCCGCGCTGAAACTGCAGGGAATCCAGTTGTTCACATCCGTGTGTTGACTCAGCATCGCCCAGCTCTCCGGGCTGATCACCTGCGGCGGAAATCCCAGCGCCTCCCGGAGGTAACTGGTGAATATATCCACCTGCTTCTCGGCCAGACTTTCCGCAAACAGAAAGCCGTCCCCCGGACGGTGCACAAAGGTCATCCCTTTCAGCTGCGGAGGCATGGAGGCGAGCAGACGGTCCACAATCTCCTGTTTCATCTCCACTTTCTCCCGCCGGGAAATGTGCTCATTGCCGCTGACCGCCAGGCGGATGAGTTCCTCCTGTTTCATTTCCGCCTGCAGCAGGGAGTTGGGGATTTTCCGCTCCGCCTGCAGCAGACACAGGCGCAGATACCCGGCCAGATAAGAGTTGTTGTCGTCAATCTGACGGTCCAGCAGATGCCGGCCGGTCACCCAGCCATAGACCGGCTGATCCTTGACCGTGTCCAGCGGAGGAGCCACCCGGTCCAGAAATCCGTCCAGCGGGGATTCCGGCAGGGGACGGGGGAGATGATACATGCGAAAACTGATAGAGCCGGTTTCAAAAGGCATAGAAATTCCTGAATAGAGATTGTGCGGAAAAGATCTATCTCATAGGTTGTTTTTGACCTTCTGCCAACTGGAAAACCCATCTGTGTCCACCCTTACCGCACACCTCATCGATATCGGCGACGAATCCATGCTGGGGCTTTGTGAGGACGGACGAAAAATCTGGCTGGAGGGTCCGGGCGTGCCCGGAGACCGGGTGGCCCTGGAACTGGACGGAAAAAAGGGGCTGATCACGGAAATCCTGGAACCCGCGCCGGCGCGTCAGCCCCCCTTCTGCCCGCATTTTGAACGCTGTCCGGGCTGTCAGCTGCAACCGCTGCCCTCCTCCCGTCAGTTGGAACTCAAAGCCAAAAAGATTGTGGAGACCCTGCGGCGTCTGGGCGGCTTCTCCGAGGTTCCTTTTGACGGCATCTACGCCTCTCCCCGCGAACAGGGAAGCCGCAACAAACTTGATTTTACGGTGGAGGGCCCCCGCCTGGGATATCAGACCCGCGACGGACTTCTGGAGATTCAGGCCTGCCCGGCCGGGGATCCGCTGTTTCAGAAATTCATCCCTCCGCTGCGGAAATGGCTGAGCGGCCGGCCCCGCCATGCGTTGCACCGGATTCTGCTCCGCACGGACGGAGATCGGAAAAAAGTGCATCTGCTGCTGCGGGGTCAGCTGGAGGCGGACGAGAGAGCCTCCCTCTTGCAGGAGCTGACCCCGATTGACGAACTGTGCGCCGTATCACTGCAAAGGGACTGGCGGGCACCCTGGGAATCCCTTTTCGGCGACGGAACTCTCCGCTTTAGGCTGGCCGGTCAGGAGCATCTGATTTCCTATGACGGATTTTTTCAGGTCAATCACGAACTGGCCGACCAGCTTGTGCGCGACACCCTGGAGGAGATCCGCGCAGCGGACGGAAGCCTGCTGGATCTGTTCTGCGGGGCGGGCGCATTTACCCTGCCGGCCGCGGCGGCGGGATTTGAAGTGCTGGGACTGGACAGCCGTCCCGGCAAAGGACCCTTTCAGCAGGCGGATCTGCGGAAAGGCGTTCCGCCAAAGCTGCGCAGGCGGAAATGGACCACCCTGATCACCGATCCGCCCCGCGCGGGTATGGAAAAAGTCCTTTGCAGTCAAATCCGGGACGAAATCTGCCCCCGGCAGATTCTCTACATCAGCTGCAACCCCGCCACCCTCGCCCGGGATCTGCAGCGGATCTGCGCAAACGGGGCCTATGCTCTGCAGAAAGTGAAAGGCTACGATCTCTTTCCGCACACCACCCACGTCGAGACGCTCGCCATACTGCAGCGCGTCTAGAGCAATGTAAATAAAACTGTAGCCGCGAAGGGGCACGAAAATTTCAACCCC
>JBMTJR010000198.1:0-4909 GCA_049438565.1 Kiritimatiellia bacterium | reverse complement strand
GAGTTCAGACCTGTGCTCATCCGATCTTTTATAAAGTCACCCTTCCCGGCTGGGGTTGGGCAGGATGATTTTGTGTAGCGGGCGGATTATATTTTTCCCAGAGAGATGTATGTTTCATCTCGATAAAAGAGATAAAAATAATCTTTTCTATCTCTTAAAAAGAGATAGTATATGGGTATGAAACGAATCATTGAGACGCTTATCGCTGATTTTCAGGAACGGACGCTTCCGGCGGTGTTTCCCCGTGCGACTGAATTTCCGGTTTTGGAGGGGAAGGCCACGGCGGTGATTGGCATGCGTCGTGCGGGTAAAACCTATTATTGTTATCAGCAAATCCACCGGTTGCTGTCAGAGGGAGTTCCGAAAGAACAAATTTTGTATCTCAACTTCGAGGATGACCGTTTGCTTGGCTTTGCGTTGGCAGATTTTCAAACCGTGCTGGATCTTTTTTATGGGTTGAATCCTGAACTGAAATCCCGGACATGTTACTTCTTTCTGGATGAGATACAGGTGGTCCCCCAGTGGGAAAAGTTTATTCGACGTGTGCTGGACACGGAATCCATTCAGGTTTGCCTTACGGGTTCCTCATCCAAAATGCTGAGTTCCGAGATTGCGACAAGTCTTCGGGGGCGATCCATCTCTGTGGAAATCTTCCCGTACAGTTTTGATGAATATCTTCGGGCAAAAGGGGTGTTTAAAGAGATTCCGCATCAACGAAGCAGCAAAACCGAAGCATATCTGCGGCATGAAATCCGGGAGTATTTCGAATCAGGAGGTTTCCCGGAGGTGATGAAGTGCGGTAAAACCGATCGGGTCGGCGTGCTACAGAATTATGTCGACACCGTGATGTTCAAAGATGTGATTGAACGCCATGGCGTCAAGAACCCTGTAGTGATTCGGCATTTGATTCAACAGGTGATGTCACAGCCGGGCTCCCTTTTCAGTGTGAACAAATTTTACAACAGCATGCGGAGTCAGTCGATCTCCTGTACAAAGAATCATCTGTATGACTACATCAATCACCTGACAGAGGCTTTTTTGTTTTTCAAAGTTCCGGTGCACAGTCGCTCTCCGCGTGTGCAGATGGGAAAACCGGATAAAATCTACTGCATTGACAGCGGATTGTTGAATGTGATGACGTATCGAAATTTTGAAAACGCGGGTCCCATTCTTGAAACCCTGGTTTTCCTGGCTCTGCGCCGGAAAGGGGTGCACATTGAGTATTTTCTCAGCGATCAGGGAAATGAGTGTGACTTCCTCTTCAAAGATCCGCTGAATAAACAAAAACACTTGGTGCAGGTTTGTTGGGAGTTGAGTGAGGAAAAGACCCGACGGCGCGAGTGGAAGGGTCTCCAACTTGCCATGAAATCTCTTGGCATCGATACCGGGACGATCGTTACGTGGGATACGGAAGAGGAAATGCAGGACGGTGTCCGGGTGGTTCCGCTGTGGAAATGGTTGCTTGAATCGTAAGGCAGGCTTCCCAATTCCCGCTGGAAATAAACACCGAAAACCCTTGTTCTGTCCGCGCTTTCCTTTAATGCTTTTCAAACATAATCCGACGGGGGTTTCCCCCTGATTTTTTAAGCCGTTTTCCCATTCATTTATGACTGATTCATCTGATCTTCCTCCCATTCCGCCCGGTGTGAATCCAGCCACCTATACCTCCAGCAATATTACGGTTTTGGAGGGCCTGGAGGCGGTCCGGAAGCGTCCGGGAATGTACATTGGCGACACCGGCGTGCGCGGTCTGCATCATCTGGTGTACGAAGTGGTGGACAACTCGATTGACGAGGCGCTGGCGGGGCACTGTGATTTTGTTGAAGTGACCCTGAATTACGACGGATCGGTCACGGTGTGTGACAACGGACGGGGGATTCCCACCGACATGCACAAAACCGAGAAAAAACCGGCGGTGGAGGTGGTGTTGACCATTCTGCACGCGGGGGGCAAATTCGACAGCAATTCCTACAAGGTTTCCGGCGGTCTGCACGGGGTGGGGGTTTCCTGTGTGAATGCGCTGAGTGAATGGCTGGAGGTGGAGGTGCGCCGGGACGGGGAAATCCATCATATGCGCTTTGAGCGGGGCAAAACAATCAAGCCGCTGGAAGTACTGGGGCACACCAAGGAAACCGGCACGAAAATCACCTTCATGCCGGATCACAAAATTTTTGAGACCCTGCAGTTCTCCTGGGATATTCTGACGAACCGTCTGCGGGAGATGGCGTTTTTGAACCGCGGGGTGCGGGTGATCCTCAAGGATGATCAGCATGACCGGGTGGAGGAGTTCAAATATGACGGGGGGATCGCGGAGTTTGTGAAGCATTTGAATGTGAGCAAAGCGCCGCTGCATGATGATGTGATTTATTTTGAACGGGAGAAGGACGGGATCGTGGTGGAAATCGCCATGCAGTACACCGATGCCTACAGTGAGAGTCTTTACTCGTTTGCCAACAACATCAATACCCATGAGGGCGGAACCCACCTGAGCGGTTTCCGTTCCGCGCTCACCCGCACGATCAACGCCTACGGCAAAGCGAACAAAATGATCAAGGATGACAAAACCGGAATGACCGGGGATGACATCCGGGAGGGGCTGACGGCGATTATCAGCGTCAAAGTGCCGGATCCTCAGTTTGAGGGTCAGACCAAGACCAAGCTGGGAAATTCCGAAGTGCAGGGAATCGTTGAATCGGTGGTGAATGAGCAGCTGGGGGTTTATCTGGAGGAGCATCCCGCGGAGTCCCGGCGTTTCATTGAAAAAGCAGTACTGGCCGCAAATGCGCGGGAGGCGGCGCGCAAGGCGCGGGAGCTGACCCGTAGAAAAGGAGCCCTCGATTCGGCCTCTCTGCCCGGCAAACTGGCGGACTGCTCCGAACGGGACCCTTCCAAATGCGAAATTTATATTGTGGAAGGAGATTCGGCGGGAGGTTCCGCCAAGCAGGGGCGGGACCGCACGTTCCAGGCCATTCTTCCATTGCGTGGAAAAGTGCTGAACGTGGAAAAAGCGCGGCTGGACAAAATTCTGGCCAACAAAGAAATTCAGACCATGATCACCGCGATCGGCTGCGGGATCGGGAAAGATGATTTCAACATCGAGAAAGCCCGCTATCACCGGATTATTATCATGACCGACGCGGACGTGGACGGGCTCCACATCCGGACGTTGATTCTGACCTTCCTGTACCGTCAGATGCGCGAGCTGATTGAACGGGGTTATGTGTACATTGCCCAGCCGCCACTGTATAAAATTGTCCGCCGGAAGCGGGAGGAGTATGTGCAGAATGATCCCAAGCTGACCGAGATTCTCATGGAGCTGGGTTCAGAGGGCATTACCGCGGTTTCTCCGGATGGCAAAGAACTGCTGGATGCGGAAGGGCTGCAGGCGGCGCTGAAAATTCTGTACGAACTGGAACCGATGATTGACATGGTCAAGCGCCGGGGGGTGGATCCCGATCTCTATTTGAATGCCCGCAATGCGGAGGGGACGCTTCCGCTCTACGTGGTGATCCGCGGAAGCGGTAAAGAGAAAGAGAGCCGGTTTGCGTTTAACGAAGAGGAACTGCGTGCCATCAATGAGCAGATGGAGTCGGAGGGCAGGCCCTTTCTGTATGTGGATATCCAGTCGCATGAACGGATCCGCAAACAGCTGGATGCGCTGACCGCAATCGGGTTGGATGCCACCAGGCTTCTGGGTGGGGATGAGATCCTCTTCAGTCTGCAGGAGGGTGAGGAGAAGGTGGCTGAACTGACCAACATCATGTCCCTGCTGGACCAGATCCGCGATCTGGGCAAAAAAGGCATGACCATTCAGCGCTATAAAGGTCTGGGGGAAATGAACCCCTCCCAGCTCTGGGAAACCACGATGGATCCCGCACAGCGACGTCTGGTGAAAGTGGTGATGGAGGATGCCATCAAGGCCGACCAGATTTTCACGGTGCTGATGGGCGACGAAGTGAGCCCGCGGCGTGACTTTATTGAAGCCAACGCCCTCAATGTACGCAATCTTGATATTTGACCCCTTTTAAGAGAATTTATTCATGGATCCCCAAATTCCCCCTGCTGATCAGATCGACCTCATCAATATTGAAGAGGAAATGCAACGTGACTACATCGACTATTCGATGTCGGTGATTATTGGCCGGGCACTCCCGGATGCCCGCGACGGCCTCAAGCCGGTCAACCGACGCATTCTCTACGCCATGAAGGAGGGGGGATGGCTGCACAACCGTCCCTTTGTGAAATGCGCCCGGGTAGTGGGGGAAGTGATGGGAAAATTCCATCCGCACGGAGACTCGGCGGTGTACGACGCGCTGGTGCGTCAGGCGCAGCTGTTCTCCATGCGTTACCCCACGATTGACAGTCAGGGAAACTTCGGATCCATCGACGGCGATCCGGCGGCGGCTTACCGGTACACGGAGTGTCGTCTGAACCGTCTGGCTGAGGATTTGCTTGCGGATATCGACAAAGACACCGTGGACATGCGCCTCAATTTCGATGAGAAACTCGAGGAACCCAGTGTGCTGCCTGCGCGTATTCCGCATCTGCTGGCCAACGGCAGCACCGGGATTGCGGTGGGGATGGCCACCAACATTCCACCCCACAATCTGGATGAGCTGATTGACGGACTGGTGCATTTGATTGACCATCCGCATTGCAGCATCCGGGAACTGATGCAGTTTATCAAAGGTCCGGATTTTCCCACCGGGGCTTTGATCCGCGGAGTCAATGAAATCATCAAGATGTACGAAACCGGCCGCGGGCTGGTGCGCATCCGGGGCCGGGCCGAAATTCTTGAAGACGCCAAAGGCAAAGAGACGATTATCATCACCGAGCTTCCCTACACTGTAAACAAAGCCAATCTGGTGATGAAAATCGCCGAGCTGGTGCGGGAAAAACGGATTGAGGG
>JBMTJR010000197.1:0-4929 GCA_049438565.1 Kiritimatiellia bacterium | reverse complement strand
CAAAGAGCTCCAGGACATCATTGCCATTCTCGGGATGGAGGAACTCTCGGAAGAGGATCGGTTGACTGTGAACCGGGCCCGGAAAGTTCAGCGCTTCCTTTCTCAGCCTTTCCATGTGGCCGAACAGTTCACCGGTATGTCCGGAACCTATGTGGAGCTGCAGGACACCATCCGCTCCTTCAAAGAAGTTCTGGAAGGCAAACACGATGACGTTCCCGAACAGGCCTTTTATATGGTGGGTAACATCGATGATGCCCGCGCCAAAGCCGCTAAACTCTCTGCGTAATTGCACTCATGAGTTCTTTTCCTCTTCGTATTTTTACTCCTGAAGGCCCGGTGGTTGACGCTGAGGTTGAATCACTGGTGGTGACTGCTTATCACGGTTCCCTCGGGGTGCTTGCCGGGCATGCCCCGATGATCACTGCGGTGGTGATCGGACCCGGAAAAGTGGTGGAAAACGGAGGAACCCGCTGGTATGTGTTCGGAGAGGGGACTCTGGAAGTTCGCGGACCTGATGTGGTCCTGTTGGTGGATTTTGCTGAAGCGGCGGACAACTACGAAGCCGCAAAAGCGCAGACGGCGCAGGCCGTGGCTTCGGAATGAGTGTCGCCTGGGCGGAACGCCTGAAATCCAAGTGGGGGATTGAATCCAATTTTTCTTTTTGGATGATCATCCTCACTTTTTCCCTGGCGGGGAGTTCAATTGGTTTTGTGCGTCACATTGTCTGGAACCTCTTCGGGTATACCGAAGCAACCTCATTGTGGATCAAAGTGCCGACTTATATCGTCATGATTTTTCCCACTTATCAGGTGTCTTTGTTGATCTTCGGCACCCTTCTCGGACAGTTCAAATTCTTCTGGGCCAAAGAGAAAACGATGCTCAGATTTTTTGCCCGGCTTTTCTCCAGAAACCGGGCATAAGTTTCAGTCAGATCATCATGTTCTTCATGGCATTGGCCGTATCCGCCAACAGATGATATTTGGAACTTCTCAGAGATTTGTGAACCGCGACCGGAGATTTACCCAGTCGTTCCGCCACAAGCTTCTGTAATCCGAAGGTCTTGGTTTCAATGGGATCCTGGTATCGCTCAAATTGCAGCTCCCGAATATTCCGGAGTACTCCGCATTCCACTTCCGTTAAAGAACCCAAAATCTCCATGTAGAGGGTCGAAAGCGCATTGAGTCCGATATCAATCCGACTGCTGTAGCCCCGGAAGTACAATCCGCTGCTGCGTTTCGGCAACTCGTTCACGATGGAGGTGATCTGATGCTGGGTGGTCTCATCCAGAAAAACCGGATCCCTTTCATCCATGCTGTAGGGCAGCAGATCATGGCCGAAAAATAAATTGCACTTCGACCCGCGGAACATCACCATCAGATCAAGTGCGAGAAAGGGGAAAATTCCTGAATGGTAGGGTTTGATGGCGGTATACCAGGCTCCATTGCTGAAACCGCGGTAGGGCTGATGCAGATAACCCGCATATCGATGCTCACACATTTCCGTAAAAGTGTGAAATGCGGCGGAAAATCGTGGAGGCTGTACGGTGATTAAACTTAATATCATGAGAGTCCGATTTTTTCATGATTAGGTCATCTCCGTTCTCCTTCAAATCATTATTCGATTAAAAAAGTTCTTTTTGAAAAGATAGCTACAATAATGTTATGAAAAGTTACAAAATAGTTAGATTGAAAGACTTCTCTTGATCAGGATTTTGGCCCGTTCCCCTTTCTGCAGTTTATTTCCTGTCAGACCATAGACCAGAATCACCTCGAGCATTCCGGTCAGGATTCCCTGTTGCATAAGTTCTTCAGCAGGCAGTGTGAAGCGGCCAGCTTTCCGGACCAGTTCAAAATGAAATCCGGGCAGTCCATCCAGGGCACGGTAAACGACTTCCGTACAAACCAGCCGGTCACTGCGGGTAAAATCAAATTCAAAATCATAAAGTTTTCCCTCGTGACGCAGCGCCCGCTCGATGCAGTGTTTCTGGTCCTCCCGGGATGCAAAGCGGGGACGGAAAAGTACGAATGCATCCACGGCCAGAGTCTCCTGAAGGGTTCTGAAGCGGACGCCGTCTTTTTTCGCCTCCAGAATACAAACAGGATCCTCCGCCCGCTTTCGCTGATCATCCGGGATCCGCACTCCCAGAGCCTGCCGCTGGGCGGGGGTTCCCAGAAAAAGAGCGGCGTGCGGCCAGAAACCGGGCAGAAACAGATTGCTCATGGCATCGTCATGCCGGGTGATCAGAATATCGCCGGGCTGAAATTCCCCGGCCAGAACTTTCAGCACGTTTTTCCGAACCCGTTTCCGGTGAAAGGGATTCCGCATTTCCGCAATGGCCCGTCCGGAAGCTTCAAAAAGCCCCCACATCACCGCCCAGTAGCGCCGGGACGGACTTGCCCGGATACGATAAAACTGACATTTTGCGTAGGCGGCCGCATGTTGGCGTTTCTGGGATTCCAAATAAGGCCGTTCTTTCTCCAGGGCGTCAAGCAGAGGTGCTGCCTGTTCATCCTCGGCATATTCCTGAAATTGTATTTTTTGCTGCTCGGCAATGCGGAGCGCCCTGAGATAACGCAGCAGCGTGCGGGGCCGGGTCGAATTCCGGTGGATCTGATCGAAGACTCCCTCGGGAATTCCGTAATCCGTATCCGGTCGATTCAGGAGATTTCTGACCATCGAAATATCGTAGTAGCGGTTCACCATATACCGCGCACTCCGCATCAGCATACAGCCCCCCAGCCAAGCCGCGATAAAAGCCCGGCGGCTGTCGTTCCCGATCCGCTGTCCGAAACGGGGCAGGAGGGGGCGCAGGGACAGAATCGTTTGATGCAGGGCACTCCGGACATGCAGATACCGGGCAAAAACCGACTTGATTCTGGCCTCTTCATCCGGCGTGAAATACCCCCGCTGCAATGCCGGTTCCAGTTCCGCGTGTAAAACTTCAACTTCCCCGGCCTCCGGAATCATGGCCTGTGCCGCCAGAAGCGTATCTCTGGCTTTCTCCAAAAGTTCCTGAGCTGGATAAGTGAGGCGCATGTTCAAATCCCATGAAGTTGATGTTTCAGGGGTTGGGTGTAGTTTATCTAAGGATGCCTTCTCCGGACAGACAATTCATTTCTTCATTGCGCCGCTTTCTGAAAGCCGCAGTGATTTTTCTGCTTTTCGGGTGGGGGCTGAGAGCCGAGGAAACCGGAAACGACCAAACTTCTCCTGCTCAAAAACCATCCAAAGAAATGAAAGAAACCACCGGGGAACCCGGTCAGCATCAGGAGCCCCAAACCCGCCCGAAAAGCTTAAAAGCTGAATCACTGATTGGCTGGCCCGGAAATCAGTCCGAGGGACGGCGAAGGACCCGGAAATCAATCCGGAACCGTTGGTAATCAGGGATCAAGATTTTCCAACTCGCCACTGACAAGATTCAGCCGACGATAATAACAGCCGCTCCGGGGCAGACCCGATTTGTTCTTTGTGTGGCAGATGCCGCTGCGGCGGGGACGGACCAGATACAGCAATGAATTCTGCTCGCAGTTCACCCGTACCTCGAGCACTTCAAAAGTTTCACCGGAGGTGGCCCCTTTTTCCCAAAGTTCGTGCCGGGAAGTGGACCAGAAGGTGGCGTTGCCGGTTTTGATGGAATGTTTCAAAGCCTGTTCATTGGCGTAGGCCACCAGAATAAGCTCCTGTGTGTCCGCATCCTGGACCGCAACGGGCACCACATCGGGATTGCCTTCCGCCACTTTGCGCAGTTTGGACCAGTCGAGGGTGAAATTTTTTCCTTCTTCAAGTTCTTTGGACATGTAGTTCCTTTGGATAATGAGGCCCTCTGCATAACCGTGGCAGAGAAAGATGTCATGAAAATATGCGTGAAAATTCAAGGTAAGGAAGGCGTTCACCGTGACGAAAGGTTTGCATGAGTATATTTTCCAAAAAAGATCCCGCCGCCAAGCTTCGCAGTCAGTACAAAAAATTAATGGAACAGGCCATGCTTGCCCAGCGGGGAGGGGACATTGTCAAAAGCTCCGAACTGCATGCCGAGGCCGAAAAGCTTCTCAATCAGATCGATGCACTCGGGAAATAGGGAATTGTTGTCCCGATGCTCTCACCGGCCCTGGCCGCTTCCCCGGTGCCCCTGGATCATGCGCCAAAGGTGGGAGAACCTTCTTTTCCTTCATTGGTCCTTGGATCCGGAATTTCTGAGTTCTTTCCTGCCACCAGGCCTGGAACTGGATCTCTTCGAGGGGAAAGCCTGGTTGGGAGTGGTACCCTTTGATATGAAAGGGGTGACCGTCAGGGGGCTGCCGGCTCCCTCCGCGTTTTGTGATTTTCCTGAGATCAACCTCCGAACCTACGTCTCTCACGGTGACAAGCCTGGGGTCTGGTTCTTCAATCTGGATGTGAATCACGCCTCCGCCGTCTGGGCTGCACGAACATTTTTTCATCTTCCCTATTACAAGGCGGAAATGACCTGTAAGGTTTCTGCCGACACCGTGGAATACCAGCACCGCAGAGAAGCTCTTCGCTTTCATGCCAGGTACCGTGGGCATGAGAGGGTCGAGGTGCCGGATGGAAGTTTTGAGGCCTGGGCTACTTCCCGCTATGCATTATACTGTCAGAGCCGTTCCGGACACCTCTACCGGGGAGAGATTTATCACGATCCCTGGCCTTTGCAGCGTGCGGAAGTGGAATTGTTCGAGAACACCTTCCTGGATGGATTTCCGGTGGAAGAAGCCCATCCCGTCGCGCTGTTTTCCGAGTCTTTGGATGTACGGATCTTCCCTCTGCAGCGCTTGTGAGTCTCCCGCTGCTGAAATTTGATCAGGCATTCGATTCGAGGAACCCCTGCAGTTTTTTCAGCCGGGTGGGGTGGCGCATTTTACGCAGAGCCTTGGCTTCGATTTGCCGGATCCGTTCACGGGTCACATTGAATTT
>JBMTJR010000196.1:0-4937 GCA_049438565.1 Kiritimatiellia bacterium | reverse complement strand
CACGTTACGCAACAACAACATCACCCCGCTCTGCACCGTATCCAGATCCTGACGCCCCCGGGTCAGCAGCCAGTGTTTGTATTTTTTTCCGTCCTGCCGCTGATGCAGCGCGCAGTAGCTTTCAAACAGCTGCGCGCATTCCGCCGCGGAGGGAGCGGGCAGCTGTGCGCCGCCATGCAGATGCAGTTTCCGCAACATGGACCGGAAACGCTCCGCGATCACTTCCCGGAGGCGGGCGGACTCGGGGGCAGAGATTTTTTCCAGCGCACAGGCCTCCCGCCAGTTGCGCCAGGCCCTCATCTCCTCCTCTGCCTTCATGAATCCGCCTTCAGCCTCCCCACAGACCGGAAACCGCCGTGTCAAAATGCACCCGCGCCGCTTCGGCAAACTCCCGGCATCCGCGAATCCGTTCATCATACAGGGCAAAATCCAGCCCCGCCGTGGCGCCCAGATGGGTTTTGAGCGCGATGGCCGCATCCGGATCCTCATTTTCAAGCGCGTCGAGTCCTGCTTTGACCTGGTGATAGGCATCGCGGAACGGCACTCCTTTCGCCACCAGCGCCAGCGCGGCATCGGTGGCAAACACCCCGCCGTCAAATGCGCCCCGCAGGCGGTCCGCATTCACCTCCAGACCCGCCACGCAGCGGGCCAGAATTCTCACCGATGCCCGGGTCACCGCCAGCCCCTCCAGGAAAGGTTCTTTGGCATCCTGCAGATCCCGGTTGTAGCCTCCGGGCGCGGCATGCAGAATATGCCCCACGGCCGAGCCGTACCCCAGCACCAGCGCCGCTTTGGAGCGGATCAGCTCCAACACATCCGGATTGTTTTTATTCGGCATTATGCTGCTGCCGGTTCCGAACTGTTTCGGAATCCTGAAGTATCCGAATTCCGGCAGCGTGAAAATCATGAGGTCCTGGGAAATGCGGGACAAAGTGATCATCAGCTGTCCCAGCGCCTGAAGAATCTGATACTCCAGCTTTCCGCGGGCCTGAATGGCGTGCGCCACGTTGTGCAGCGGACGCGAAAAGCCAAGCAGGTCGCTGGTCAACTGACGGTCAATCGGCAGCGGCACCCCGTAGCCGGCGGCGGCCCCCAGCGGACATTGATCATTCAGCCTGAAGACATGCTGCAGACTGCTCAGATCCTCCAGCACCGCCTCGGCGTAGGAGGTGGCCCAGAGCCCCACACTTGAAGGCATGGCAGGCTGCATATGCGTGCGCCCCACCATGGGAATTTTCCGGTTTTCCTCACCAAAACGGGTCAGCGCCTCCGCCAGATCCGCAGCGTCCTGCATCAGTTCCAGCAGACGGCTTTTGGCAAACAGACGCAGATCCACTGCCACCTGGTCGTTCCGGCTGCGGCCTGTGTGAATCTTTTTCCCCAGATCCCCCAAACGTTCGGTAAGCGTGCGTTCCACCGCCAGATGTACATCCTGATCCTCCGTCCGGATTTCAAAACGGCCCTCCAGCGCCTGTTTCCGGATACCGGCCAGCTCCCGGCACACTGCCGTGGCCTCTTCCCCGGTCAGAACCGGCGGCGACACCGGCATGCGGGACAACATGGTCACATGCGCGGCCGAGCCAATGCAGTCCGCCTCCGCCAGTTGAAGATCCAGCACCAGATCCTTGCCGGCGGTGAAGGCCAGAATCTCATCATCAATGTTCCCGACCGTGGTTTGTTTTGCCTGATTGTCTGCACTCATAAAACCTGCATACACATCCCGCACACTGAAATCAATCTCCGCTTTGTATCGGCATTGAGTTCCTGCGCAGCTGCCGGGGTTCAAGGACTCAGCCCATCATCGCCTGCGCATCCAGCCAGGACTGCAGAATAATCTGGGCCGCCAGCTGATCCCGCAGTTCTTTTTTCCGTGCGGCTTTGGTGTGGCTGAGGTTCATCGCGCGCTCGGCTTCGACCGAACTCATCCGCTCATCCCACATCACCATTTCCAGACCCGGCACCTGACTTTTGAGTTTCTCCCCGAAATCGGTCGCCGCCTGCGCCAGCTCCCCGAAATCTCCGTTCATGTGCAGCGGCAATCCCACAACCACGCTGCGCACGTTTTTTTCGTCGATGATTTCGCGGATACGCCGCAGAGCATTTTTCTCAGAATTTCCGTCCACCGTCTCCAGCGGGGTGGCCACCATGCGCAGCGGATCCGAAACCGCCAGACCGATCCGCGCCCGTCCGTAATCCACGCCCAGAACCCGCCCCGCCCCGCTCATAACAGCTCGCCGCAGTCTCCCCGCTCATGCAGACGTTTCACCATCTGCTTGATCGCCTGCGCCTGATCTTTGGCACAGACCAAGGTCACGCCCTCCGCCTGCACCACAATCAGATCCCGCACACCCACACAGGCCGTCAAACGGTCCCGCGAATACACAATGTTCTCCTCGGACACCAGCATCTCCGCGTTCCCGATCAGCGTGTTGCCCTGATCATCTTTGGGAAAATGATTTTCCAGGGCCGGCCAGGAGCCCACATCATCCCAGGCAAAAGCGCCCCGGGCCATCACGATGTTGTCCGCTTTCTCCATCAGCGCGTAATCAATGCTGATTTTTGAGAGCTGCTCGTATTCCGCCCGCAGCTTGTCCGCAAAACTGTCTTTGCCGATATGCGGAAGCATCAGATCCATCAGCCGGGTCAGCGGCGGACAGTGCCGCAGCATCGCCTTGCGCAGCGACCGCACCGACCAGATAAACATGCCCGAATTCCAGAAACATTCCCCGGAGGCCACAAATTCTATCGCCCGGGACAGACTGGGTTTCTCCTCAAACTTTTTCACCCGGAAAAAGCGGGTATCCCCCTCCCAGTCATAAACCTCCGAAGCCCGGATATATCCGAACCCCGTGTCGGGATGCGCGGGCTGAATCCCCATGGTGATCAATACATCCCGCTCCCGGGCCAGCGCCAGCGACTCCTCCAGCGTCCGGTTGAACACAGGCAGATCCCCCATCACCTGATCCGCCGTGAGAATCGCAAAAGAGGCCTCGGGGTTTTTGGCCTCGACCAGCGCACAGCCGAGCGCCACCGCCGCAGCCGTGTCGCGTCCCATGGGTTCGCCAATAATGTTTTCCCGGGGCAGCTCCGGCAGCGCCGCGCAGGTGGCGTCCACCAGATCGGCGTTGGTGATCACAAAAACCTGTTCCGGCGGAATCAGATTTTTGATCCGGTCCACCGCCTGACCAATCAACGCCCGGTCCCCCACCAGATCCAAAAGCTGTTTGGGACGCTTCGAGGTGCTCAGCGGCCAGAAACGTTCTCCACGTCCGCCCGCCATAATAACGGCATACTGGGATTGTTGAGTCATGGAATGTTTAGGGATTGGATGTTTTCACGGCTTGCACAAGTCTGGAAATTTTTTCCGCGGCGGCCTGACGTCCCTCCGGGGTGTTGCCGGCCTGATGGAAGGTGGTGACGATGCTGCTGCCCACCACCACCGCATCGCTCATTCCCGCATAGGTGGCGGCCTGTTCAGGCGTGGAAACGCCGAAGCCCAGAGCCAGCGGCAGATCCGTAAACCGTCCGGCCCGCTCCAGAACTTCCGCCGCGGCTTTCTGAAGCTCCTGCTGTTCCCCGGTGACCCCGGCCCGGCTCACACAGTAGACAAAACCGGAAGCGGGTTTGAGCAGCCCCTCCATCCGTTCATCCGGAGTGGTCGGCGTGATCAGCACCACATGGTTCAGCCCCTGTTCCTCCAGCGCGGCGGTGTAGGGGGCGGACTCCTCCAGCGACATGTCCACCAGTAGCATTCCATCCACCCCCGCCTCCGCCGCCATGGCCACGGACTTTTCAAATCCCCGCACAAACAGCGGGTTGAGATAGCTGAAAAAAAGCAGAGGGATTTCGCTCTGCTCACGGATTTTCCGCACCAGCTTCAATATACCCTCATAGGTGGTGCCGGAGGCCAGCGCCCGCTCTGCGGCCCGCTGATTGGCCTCGCCATCCGCCAGCGGTTCCGAAAATGGAATCCCAAGTTCAATCAGATCCACGCCCATTTCCTCCAGAAGTTTCACCCGGGCCAGGGTCGCCTCCAGATCCGGATCTCCGGCCGTGATGTAGGCAATGAATCCTTTTTCTCCGCGGGCACGGAGCGCTTCAAAACAACGGTCAATTCGGGTGGCTTGCATAAAATTTCAGGAAGGCGGGGTGACAGCATACTGGAAGGCATACGCGAGGCCCTCCAGGGTGAGATGAGGAAACACCATGACGGATTCATCGAAATCACGCAAGACCGTTGATGCAAAACCTCCGGTGGCCAGCAGTTTCAGGTCCGGAAGATTCAGGTCTTTTCGGATTTCGGTGAAAATTTCCCGGACCATGCCCCGATAACCAAAAAAAGCACCGGCATGCATAGCCTGCTCCGTCGACCGTCCCACCACCCGGTCGCAGGGCGCGGGCCTCAACTTGGGCAGCAGCGCGGTTTTTTCGCCGAAGTAACTGTACATCATCTCAATACCCGGGGCGATCACCCCGCCGATATAGCCTTGGTCTCCGGTCACAATATCAAAGGTCAGCGCCGTCCCGAAATCCGCCACCACCACCGGAGCCCCCACCTTGCGCACCGCCGCCACCGCATTGGCCAGACGGTCGGCCCCAATGGTGGTGGGATTTGGATAATTCACCGCAATCTCCAGCGGCATCCCGGGGATCAGTTCCCAGACCTCACAGCCCAGAAGCTGCGGAAGCTTTTGTTTCCAGACCGCCGTCAGCGCGGGCACCACGGAACCCAGGACCAGCGTATGCACCCCCGCCCCGGCATAGATCCGGGAGGCCTCCAGAATGTTGTTTTCCACGCCGTTGATCCGCGGAAAACGCTGCAGCGCCGACACCTCCCCCTCCGCAATCAGCGCCGTGGTGGTGCTGGTGTTGCCGATATCCACGGCCAGGAGCAGCCTTTTCATTCCGCGGCATCCAGCGCAATGTCCACCGCGCGG
>JBMTJR010000195.1:0-4960 GCA_049438565.1 Kiritimatiellia bacterium | reverse complement strand
GGACGGGAGGATTTGTACTGCTGGCCATGCTCTTGGCTCCCTATCTCCGCAAGTTCGGACACTTCACTGTTCCCGACTTTATCGGTGACCGTTACGATTCCACCACTGCCCGCATGGTGGCGGTGATCTGCGCAATTTTTGTGAGTTTCACCTACGTGGTGGGACAGATGAAAGGGGTGGGCGTGGTGTTCAGCCGCTTTCTGGAGGTTCCGGTGGAGGTGGGCGTGTTTATCGGCATGGCCATCGTCTTTTTCTATGCGGCGCTGGGGGGAATGAAGGGGATCACCTGGACGCAGGTGGCGCAGTACTGGGTTCTGATCACCGCTTTTCTGATTCCCGCGATCGCCATCAGTATCCGGCTGACCGGTCATGCGGTTCCGCAAATCGGGATGGGCGCCCAGGTGCTGCCGGAAGTGGATCTGGCGCAGCCGTTTCTGCTGGAAAAACTGAACCAGATCAATCACGATTTCGGCTTTTCCAGTTACACCGATACCTTCACGTCGGCGAGATGGAACAAACTCAATGTTCTGTGTGTCACCCTCGCGCTGATGGCCGGCACGGCCGGACTTCCTCATGTGATTGTGCGTTTTTATACCGTCAAATCGGTCAAAGCCGCGCGCTGGTCCGCCTTCTGGGCCCTGTTTTTTATCAGCCTCCTCTACCTCAGCGCCCCGGCAGTGGCCGCGTTTGCCCGTTACTACATGATCGACAATGTGGCCGGACTGAACGGCAAAACCGAGGCGGAACTGCCCGACTGGTACAAAAGCTGGTCCACCTCCGGACTGATTGCCTGGGTGGATCATAATCAGGACGGTCAGATTCAGTTCACCAACAACTTTTCCTCTTCCCCGGTGACCAATGCATCCGGAACCGTGGTTCTGACCAATGAGATGTTTAAAATCGACGGGGTTCCGGCGGAAATGCGGGCAAAAATCCTCGGCGATATGAGCGGGTGGATCGAAGCGCAGGGCGGAGGGAAAACGGCTCTGGAAAGCCTGCTGTCCGCAGGCGGGATTCACTCCCCCGACAAAGATATTATTGTAATGGCCACCCCTGAAATGGCCAATCTGGCGGACTGGATGATTGCGCTGATGGCGGCCGGAGGTCTGGCGGCGGCTCTGTCCACGGCCTCCGGACTCCTGCTGGTGATTTCCTCCAGTTTCGCCCATGATCTCTATTTCCGCCTGATAAATCCCCAGGCCAGCGAAAAACAGCGTCTGAAAATCGGCCGGATTTTCATTGGATTGGCTGTGCTGGTGGCGGGCTATGCAGGGATGAACCCGCCCGGATTCGTGGGCGAGGTCGTGGCTTTCGCTTTCGGACTGGCGGCGGCCTCTTTCTTCCCGGCCATTGTCCTGGGCATTTTCTCCCGCCGGGTGCATACGGTGCCGGCGGTGACAGGCATGGTGGTGGGAATTCTGTTCACAGCATTTTATATTCTGACCCAGACTGCGGCAAAAATCTTCCCCCCCGAAGTGGCCAGTCTGCTGTTTGGAGAGCCGGACAGCTGGCTGCGTCAGCCCTGGTGCTTTGGCGTGAACGCTCAGGGCATCGGAACCATCGGCATGCTGCTGAATTTCGCGGTCACCCTGATCCTCACGCCCTTCTTCCCGGCTCCGCCCTCGCGGATTCTGGAGATGATCGACTCCGTCCGTGAGCCGGAGGGCTTTGGACCGGCCCTGGACATTGAGACCGCCCCCATGCATTGAACCGCATGCGGGGGAAACCCGTCGGGAATGAATTATTTCCGCTGTGTGATTGATTCGCAGCGTTTTCAGGCATATATGCGGGTTCCTTTCTTAATTCCCCACTCTTTCCCCCTATTGTCATGAAAAAAGTTCTGATTCCCACCAAGCTGGATACCGTTGCCAAAGAAATGCTGATTGCCCACGGAGGCTACGCTGTGGAGCAGTGTCCGGGGGTGGAATTGCTGGAGTTGGCGGCAGAGCATCCGGACACCTACGCGCTGATTGTCCGCTCTGAAAAAGTGACCGAAGCCGTGATGGAGGCCCTGCCCAAGCTGAAAGTAGTGATCCGGGCGGGCGCGGGATACAACACCATTGATATTCAGGCCGCGCGCAGACGCGGGATCGATGTGATGAACACCCCCGGCGCAAATTCAAACGCGGTGGCGGAGGAAGTGGTGGCACTGATGCTGGCGGATGCGCGCCACCTCATCCCGGCCGACGCCTCCTGCCGTCAGGGACTCTGGGAAAAATCCAAATTCATGGGCCGCGAAATTACCGGAAAAACCATCGGGGTGGTGGGGCTTGGACATATTGGCCGGCTGACCCTGAAACGTCTTTCAGGCTTTGAAATGCGGATGGTGGGCTTTGATCCCATGATCAGCAGCGACCGCGCCGCGGATCTCGGGGTGGAACTGATGTCCCTGGAGGAGTTGTTCACGGTGGCGGACTACGTGACCCTGCACATCCCCGAAAATGCGGCCACCAAAGGCCTGATCAACAAAGACCTGTTTGCAAAAATGAAACCCGGGGCCACCCTGATCAACTGCGCGCGTCACGGGGTGGTGAATCACGACGACCTCCGGGCGGTCAAAGCTGAAAAAGGGCTGCGTTTCCTGAATGACGTGTATCCCAAGGACGAAGCCGGCGACAAGCCGGAGGCGGACATTGCGGACATCATGCTTCCGCATCTGGGGGCCAGTTCGGTGGAGGCCAACGAAAACGCGGCCAAAATGGCGGCCCGGATTCTGGTAGAGTTCGATGAAAAGGGGATCACTTCTTTCATCGTCAACCGCGATATCCCGGAAGGTCTCGACGAAGCCTACGGGGATCTGGCATACACCCTGACCTCCATGGCCAGGGGACTGCTGGGCACCGACAAACGGGTTAAGCTGCTGGAGACCAGCGTGTACGGCGATCTGGCCGCGTTTTCTGACTGGCTGGTGGTACCTATGGTTACCGCCCTCAATCCGGATTTTGACCGCTCCCTGGATCATAAGGCAGCCCTGAGTGTGCTGGAGGACAACGGAATTGAGTACTGCAAACGCAAAGTAGACAATCTGAAAGGGTACGGAAACTCCATCACGGTGGATTTGACGGTGGAAAGCGGTCAGGAGGAGCTGAAATCCGTTTCCATCCGTGGAACTGTGGCAGAAAACCAGGTGATGATCGCCCGCATCAACGATTTTGAAAAACTGTATTTTGATCCGGCCGGACACACCCTGGTGCTGAGTTTCAAAGACCGGCCCGGCGTGCTGGGCACCATCGCCGCGGCGGTGGCGGAGGCGGGGATCAATATCGATGACGTCCGTAATCCTCACAACTCGAAAGGGGACTGCTCAATTGCCGTCCTGAAACTGAACCAGGCCGCCTCCCCGGAACTGGTCAGGAAGCTGGCGGAAAAAGTGGACGCCCACATGGCGGCCTGCGTATACGTCCGCTGATTCAGGATTGCAGTCTGTCCTTTCTTCTGATTGTAGAATGATGATTGAGTTTAGTAGTTTTCATGAGCTAGAGATATAAAATGGACAGAGAGCCCCGATCCTATTCCGCTGACGAAAGTGCCGATTCCCGGTCCTCCTTCCCGAGAACTTCGATGGAGGACCCGATGGAAATGAAAATTTTCGGGGTCAATGCCTGCCGAGCCTTCTTTGAACACCGTCAGGATCAGATCGTGCGTGCCTACTTTGCCGAGGATGTGGCCTACCGATTTGGCTACATCATGAAAGCCTGCGCGAAAGCCCGCAAAGCCTACCGGATCGTGGATACCTACGAACTGGATAAAATCGCCGAGACCCGCAGTCATCAGGGGATCTGTTTTCTGGTCAAAAAAATCGAGCCCTTCACCATCAAAGAGTATCTGGACGCATCCATTGATCTGGAGACCGACTGTCTGGTGGCGCTGGAACGTTTGGGAAATCCGCACAATGTGGGTTCCATCCTCCGCACCTGCGCCCATTTCGGGGTGGAGGGACTGCTGGTCAGCGACGCGGTGGTGGCCCAGAACGGCGCCTCCATCCGCTCGGCCGAGGGCGGGGCGGAATTCGTTCAGTTTGTGCACGGCGGCAGGCTGAGTGAATCGCTGCCGATTTTCAAAGCGGCCGGATATACTGTGGTGGCGACGAGCAGTCATCAGGGCGAAAACCTCTACAAAACCGAGCTTCCCGACAAGATCCTGCTGATGATGGGACCGGAGTCCAGCGGGCTGAGCGATTTTCTGATTGAAGGTGCGGATTTAATCATCCGGATCCCCGGTTCGGAGAACGTGGAAAGTCTGAATGTGGCCACCGCCACCGGGATTGTGCTGGGGGAGTATTGGCGTCAGAAAGAATTTGAACCGGGACAGTCTCTTTCTCCGTACCGCGAAGATCCGGATTTTGAGGATTTGGAAGAGGACGGGGATTACGATGACTGATTTGTTGGCCTGGGGACCGTCCTGGCTGTTCCCGGTGATCGCGCTGCTGGGGGGACTTTTTCTGCTGATCCGCAGTTCAGATGTGTTTGTGGAGGGAGCTGCGGGCGTGGCGGCCCATTTCGGAATTTCCGCCATTGTGATTGGCATGGTGATTGTGGGATTCGGCACTTCGGCCCCGGAACTGGTGGTTTCCGCCTTTTCGGCTCTGGAGGGCAAACCTTCTCTGGCCCTGGGGAACGCCTTTGGTTCGAACATTGCGAATATTGCCCTGATCATCGGCGTGACCGCCCTGATCAAACCCATCCAGGTGCACTCGAACATCCTGCGCCGGGAATTGCCCCTGTTGAGCGGGGTTACAGTGGTGACGCTGGGGTTGATGCTGAATCAGTCTGTGACCCGGCTGGATGCGGTGCTGCTGCTGCTGTTGTTTGTCGTGGCGATGAGCTGGACCGTCTGGATCTCGTTCAAACGGCCTCAGGATGAATTGCTGGCGGAGGTGAAAGAGGGTCTGCCGGCTCAGACAGGCCTGGGCAAATCCCTGTTTCAGCTGGTTCTTGGTCTGAGCATTCTGATTGTCAGT
>JBMTJR010000194.1:0-5030 GCA_049438565.1 Kiritimatiellia bacterium | reverse complement strand
CCCGCCCGCCTTTTCCCATGAAGGCCGCCGGATGGTGGCCTACTGGCACAACTGGAATTCTGTTTCGGTCCCGTACCTGCCGCTGGATGAGGTGCCCGCTTCGGTGAACACCCTGATTGTGGCCTTTGCGGTACCTGAAAATCAGCGTTCGGGACGCGTGGTCTTTGAACCGTTCCAGGTTTCCCCGGAGGAATTCAAACAGCAGATCCGCCGTCTGCAGAAACGGGGAGTGGATGTGCTGATCTCGGTGGGGGGAGGCAATCATCCGGTGGAACTGACCCACAGCTGGATGAAGCTGAATTTTGTCACCTCGGTGCAGAACATTGTCGACACCTACGGTTTTGACGGAATTGATATCAATTTTGAAGGTTCCTCCAAAGTGCTGGAACCGGGGGATCTGGATTTCAAACAGCCCACCACCAAAAAAATTCTCAATATGATTGATGTGGTCAAGCAGCTGGATGCCCACTACGGCGACGATTTCCTGATCACCATCACCCCGGAGACCCAGTATCTGGTCAGCGGTTACAACCGCTACGGAGAGGGTTTCGGCGGCTATATTCCCTTTCTGGATGCGTTGAGGGAGGAAGTCGATCTGGTGCAGATGCAGCTCTACAATTCCGGTTCCCAGTTTGTGTACACCGGGGAGATTCCGGAGCAGGGCGGATTGATTGTGGAGCAGGGAACTCCGGATTTTGTGGTGGGACTGACCGAAATGGTGATTCTGGGTTTCCCGGTGGGCCGGGATCCGGATCAGTATTTTGAAGGGTTCGGCGCGGACAAAGTGGTGGTGGGACTTCCGGCCATGAACATTGCCTCCTCCGGCGGAAACCTGAGCGGGGAGGATTTCCGGCGGGCCATGACCTATCTGATGACCGGCGTGGCGCCATATGACAGCAAAGTGACCCTGCGGCAGGCGGGCGGATATCCGGAACTGAAAGGGGTGATGACCTGGTCCGTAAACTGGGACGCCTCGAAAGAGGGGGGACGTCTCCCCTTTGCGTTTGTCCGTCAGGCGGAAACCCTGCTCACCGAGCTTGTCCCGGTAAAATGATCATTTGACCCGGACCCTTTTCTTCCGTATCTTATGAATATGCGCTTTTTCTCCATTCTGCTTCTGATTGCCATCCCCTCTGCGCTGTGGGCCCAGACCGAAGAGGCTCCGGTCAAACGCCGGCGCCGGATTCTGGTGTATGACCAGTCTGCGGATGTGCTGCCGGTGAATCGGGAAGTGGAGAAGGACCCCGGAGCCAAATCGGATCTGGAGCGGAGAATCCGTCAGGATGCGGGTGCGCCCAGCTCGCTGGAAAGCCCCATGTCGTCGATTCCCCTGATATCCCTGCCTCAGGACTCCCCCCGCAATTCCGCCACAGAGGAATCGGAGGAAAAAGAAAGCTGGATCACGCCTATGGATTTCCTGCTGGAAGAGGACCGCATTCAGGAGGAAATTGACATGGATCCCCAGGAGGAGGAAAACTCCGCCGAGCTGGAAATTACCGACTGGGAAGCGCTGCAGAAATCGATGATTGAGGAGGCTCTGAAGAAAGAAGAGCCCGAAATGACCGACGAGGAGATCGCGGAATATCTTGCGCTGGAACCCAGAGAGGGATCAGAAGATTCCTCTGAAAATTCAGGAATGGCCATAGAGCAGCTCGCGCCTGTCCAGAGTTTGTCCGGGTCTGATGAAAGCCGTTTGGCGGACCCGGTGGGCAGCGTGGGACAGTTTGTGCCGATTTTGCAGGACTCCCGTCAGATGAACGGGGAAGTGGTCCGCCCCCAGCGGGAAAGAGATTCCCGGGTCGCGCTGTCGGGGTCTGCGGAACTGCTGAACAATCTGAAAGAAAAGTGGGGAAATCCGGCAGAAGCAGCCCGGCGCCCCGGCTCCGCAAGTCTGGACAATGCCTCTCTGCCGCGGGAAAGTCTGTCCGCCACTTCGCTGCCCTCCATATCTTTGGTCAATCCCGCGATCCGTCCTCTGGGCGAAAGTCCCTCCATGAGAATGCCGGCGGCGGCCGGCCGGGAGTTGAGTCCGCCCCCGGTCCGGAACGAGCCCGCTTCGGGGTCGCCGAGACAGGAATTCAGACTGCGCTCCCAGTTAGGGGTTCCGGCTGGAATGTGATCATGCGGGTGATTCAGGTGATCGGATCGCTGCATCCCCGGATGGGCGGTCTTCCCAAAAGTGCGGTCTCCATTGCCGCCACCCTGGCCGGCCGCGGGGTGGAAAGCGGAATGGTTTTTTTCGCCTCTCCCCGGGAGATGGATCAGGTTCGAAAGGCCTACGGACATTTTCCGAATTTTGATCAGGTTCAGCTTCTGCCTCTACGGCCCGGTCCGTTGCGCAGTTTTCGGGCTGCGGAACTCCGGGATCAGTTGGAGAGATTTTCCCCGGACCTTCTGCATACCCACGGACTCTGGGAACCGCTGCTTGCCCATGCGCAGTGTCATGCTCTGCGGAACCGGATTCCTTATGTGGTGATGCCGCATTCCATGCTGCATCCCTGGTCCGCCCGGCGCTACCCGCTGATCAAATGGGGACTCAAACACGGGCTGGGCTGGAAATCCCGGTGGAGACGGGCTGCGGCGGTGCAGGCGCTGACTTCCGCAGAGGCCTCGCACTGGCGCGCGGAGGGAATCGACCGGATCCGCATCATTCCGAATGGTATTTTTGAGACAGAGGATCCGGGAGAAAGCGGGAAAGGTCGAGAGAAACTGCCGACGCAGCCCTTCGTGCTTTCTCTGGCCCGTCTGCACGCGCAGAAAGCGCCGGATCTGCTGCTCCGGGCCTTTGCCCGGCTGTCCGGGGAGCTGCATTTGGTGTTTGCCGGGCCTGACTATGGAATGGAGAAAACGCTGCGGCGGCTCGCGGAGCGGCTGGGCTGTGCGGAGCGGGTCCACTTTCCGGGAAGGCTGGAGGAGGCCGAAAAATGGACCGCACTGCACGCCTGCCGTTGTTTTTGTCTTTCCAGCTGGGCGGAGGGTTTCAGTAAGGCGGTGCTGGAGGCTGCACTTGCGGGAGCGCCGATCGTGATCAGTCCGGAGTGTGGGTTCTCTGAATTGGCGGACGCGGGCGGGGCGCTGATCCCGGAACTGACCCCGGAGGCGCTGGCCGGCGCGATGGGCCGGATGATGGAGGAAGGACCTGAACGGGGCCGGGCGGCGCGTGCGTATGTCCGCAGCCACTGTCTGTGGGAGCAGGTTGCGGATTCGTTGATCGGAATGTACGGAGAACTCGTCGCATGAAAAGAATGACGGCAGAGGAGTGGCGGAAAGCATCCGGCCTGTACCGGGCCAAAATGGAGCCCTGGGTGTCCCGTCGGCGCGCGCGGAGAAGTCGTGGAGAAAAACATCCCTTCGAGGATTTTCTCTGGGAATACTACAGTTTGCGGGGAGGTCGGCTGCTTCAGTGGAGTGCCGGCGCCGGCGTGCTGCTGGAAGAGGCCACTGCGGAGGAGTTTCCCGACAAAGAGGGATATCGTCAGGAGCAGGGGGGACGTTGGCTGGATGCCGCGGCCTGGCGGGTCAGACGCACAAGCGGTGTGGAATGGATTCTTCATCTTTTAAAACAAACCCGGGACCGGCCTCCGTCATTCGGATGTCTGGGGCTGCATGAATGGGCCATGGTGTATGAGGAAAAAGATGTGCGGCATCCCCAGCTGCCCCTGCGGCTGGGACAGGAGGGAACCCGGGCACTGGTGGAATCCATGCCGATGCAGTGCACGCATTTTGACGCGTTCCGCTTTTTCAGTGAAAGTGCCCGGCCGCTGAATCAGATTCCGCTGACCGCCGAAGGACGTCCGCAACAGGAACAGCCCGGATGCCTGCACGCCAACATGGATCTGTTCAAATGGTGTATGAAACTGCAGCCGCTGGTTCCCTCCACGCTGGTGGAGGACTGCTTTGATTTGGCCTGGAGGGCCCGGGAAATCGACATGCGGGCCAGTGCCTACGATGTAAGCTCTATGGGCTATCCGCCCATCCCGATTGAAACCCCTTCCGGACGCCGCGAATACGTTCAGTTTCAAAAAGAAATCGCCAGCGCCGCCGCTCCCCTGCGCAACCGCCTGATCGCGGTGCTCGAGCAGGCGATGAAATCGGGTGAATAATGGCATTTTGTTGAACAGTCCCCTAGCGCTTTTGAACAGGGGAATTCTTTGGGCCTATTGAAAAGGTTTGGATGGGCTCCACCGGAGGGCTGATGCAACTCTGATGAAAAAATCAGATTCTGGTTGTCATAAAATCTGACTTTATTACTGTGAATCTATGAAAGTAACCGTTGAATTGCCTGAAGAAGAAATGCGGGAAATCTGTGAGCTGAGCGGCATTAACAAGAAAGGTCCCGCCATTCGTATGTTGCTGGCCGACGCGCTGCAGATGCGGCGCCGTACCCGCATCAGTGAAAAATTTCTGACCGGCGAATGGTCTGCAGAGCTGGAGGGCTATGAAAGCGCCAAAGATGCCGAAAGACAGGCCGCCCGAACTCTGGCCGAACAATGGCGCGACTGATTGAAACCTCTCTTTGGATCGATTTCACCCGATCCAGAACCCCGGGCGCACGCAAAACGGAGATCCGGCGTTGGATTCTGGACCCCGATGCGGCCTTGTGTGAGCCTGTCGCTTTCGAAGTGCTGCGGCATGCCACCGTAAAGGAACGTCCGCTCATCGAGGCACAGTTCGCCTCTTTGCCCCTCCTGCCTACTCCCGCGACTCTTTGGCGGGATGCCGCCCGTCTCGGACAGGCCTGCCGCGATCAGGGTTTCACTGCCGGTTCCGTCGATCTGCTGATCGCCGCTCTGGCCCTGCACCATCATGCGGAACTCATCACTTCCGACCAGGATTTCCGCGCCATTGCCAAGGCCTCCAAATTACAGGTCACCCTTTTGTCGAAGCCGGCCATGGATGGCTGACCCTGCTGAGTTCCCGCAGTGAGCGGTGTTTGGATCTTGAAATAAAAGAGGGCGAAATGCGCCCTCCGGAGGCAGGGCTGAAAAGTTCTCAGGTCTACTTGGTTTTGTGATAACGATTTAAAGAAA
>JBMTJR010000193.1:0-5046 GCA_049438565.1 Kiritimatiellia bacterium | reverse complement strand
GACCGGGGGGCTGGCGGACGGGGCCGGTTCCGGATCCCGGGACTGGGAGGGCAAAGGGCGGGCCGGGGAGGCGGGGAGCGGAGGCAGGGGAGGATAGCGTTCGGCCGGGGGACCGGGAAGCTCGGGCTGACGGTGTTCCGGATGCAGGCGGGGCGGCAGGCTTTCCGGCAGCGGGGCGGGAACCGGTTCCGCCGGAGCGGATGCCGCTTCGGCGGGACGCAGGGCGACGCTGACGGCGCGGATCAGGGTGTCGCGGATCAGCTGACTGGGTCCGAAGCGCACCTCCCGTTTGGTGGGGTGCACATTGACATCGACCCAGTCGGCGGGCATTTCCAAATGCAGCAGGCTGACCGGGTGACGCCCTTTGGGCAGACTGTCTGCATAGGCTTCGCGGATGGCATATGCGAGTACGGGAGCGGTGGCGGGCCGGCGGTTGATGAGAGAGACCTGATCCCGTCGGTCACTACGGTGCAGGGTGGGAAGTCCAGTAAATCCGTGAATATACAAATCTCCCATTTCAAAATTCACCGGGCGCAGTTCCTGAAGCACCTGGTTGCCGTAGAGGTCGGCGATGCGGTCCTCGAACCGGGCCTGCACGGGGTAGCGTTCCAGCTCCCGGCCGTCCACTTTGAGAATGAGCTGTATGTCGGGATGGGCCAGGGCAAAAACCCGGAACAGGCTGCGGATATTGTTCAGTTCGGTGGATTCGGTGCGGAGAAATTTGCGGCGGGCGGGAACGTTGAAAAAGAGGTTGCGGACCTCAATGCGGGTTCCGGGAGGGCAGCCGGTTTCCTCCACCTGGCGCAGGGTGCCGCCGTCGATTTCCAGTCGGGTTCCGCTTAATGAGGTCTCTGTCCGGGTGGTGAGGACAAAGCGGGAAACCGAGGAAATGGCGGCGAGTGCCTCCCCGCGGAAACCCATGGTGTGAATGTGTTCGATGTCATCCACATCCCGAATTTTGCTGGTGGCGTGTCTTTCGATGCAGAGGAGGGCGGATTCCCGGTCCATTCCGCTGCCGTTGTCGGTGACGATCACCGCTTTGCGTCCGCCCTGCAGCACTTCCACTTCGATGCGGTCCGCGCCGGCGTCGACCGAGTTCTCCACCAGTTCTTTGAGGACGGAGGCGGGACGTTCAATCACCTCTCCGGCGGCAATTTTGTTGCAGACGTGGTCGCTGAGTACCCGAATCCGGTTGGGGAGGTCAGCGGGCATATTCCACAGAACGGGTTTCCCGGATCACGGTCACTTTCACCTGTCCCGGAAACTGGAGTTCTTTTTCGATGCGTCCACTGATCTGCCGGGCCAGATTCAGGGCGTCCTCGTCGGACACCTCCTCCGGCTGCACCAGCACCCGCAATTCGCGGCCGGCCTGAATGGCATAACTGCGGACCACGCCGGGGCAGGCGTTTGCGATGGCCTCCAGATCGCCGAGCCGTTTGAGATACTGGTGGGTGTTTTCGTTCCGGGCGCCGGGGCGGGCGGCCGTGATGGCATCGGCGGCCATGGCCAGATGGGCATAAATACTCTCCGCCTCCACCTCCCGGTGATGGGCGGCGACCGCATTCACGATCAGCGGTTTTTCCCCGTGTTTCTTCAGCAGATCCCCGCCAATCAGGGCATGGGAGCCCTCGACTTCGTGGGTGAGCGCCTTGCCGATATCGTGGAGCAGACCGATGCGTTTGGAGATTTCAATATCCAGTCCAAGTTCGGCGGCCATGCTGCCCATCAGATGGGCCATTTCCAGACTGTGGCTCAGCACATTCTGGGAATAGCTTTGACGGAATTTGAGCCGCCCGAGGGTCTGGATCACTTCCGGGTGCACGTGGGACAGACCGAGTTCAAACACCGCATTTTCTCCGGATTTCCGAACCGTCTCCTCCACTTCCTCCCGGACTTTGCGGACCGTTTCTTCGATGCTGGCGGGGTGAATCCGTCCGTCCTGAATCAGCCGTTCCAGCGAAATCCGGGCGATTTCCCGGCGCATGGGGTCGAATCCGGAGAGGACCACCATCTGCGGTGTGTCATCAATCATGACGTTCACGCCGGTTTCCGCTTCGATAGAGCGGATATTCCGGCCCTCTTTGCCGATAATCCGTCCCTTCATTTCCTCGGAGGGGAGGTGCACACTGGTGGTGGTGACATCGTGGACGGTATCGGCGGCGTAGCGTTCGATAGCGTAGGTGATGATTTTCTGGGCTTCGACCTTGGCTTTCCGGTGCATTTCCTGCTGGGCATTGCGGATAAACTGTGCGGATTCCGCCCTGACATCGTCCTCAATTTTCCGCAGCATTTCGTCCCGGGCCTCCTGGGGGGTCAGACCGGAAATTTCCTGCAGGCGCCGCCGCTGCTCCTCCATCAGCTCCTCAAATTCCTTGTGCCGGGCGTTCAGCTGTTCGCCGGCAAGCTCAATTTCCCGGAGCCGCTCCTCGATTTTCGATTCGCGGGTATCCAGGGTATTGGACTTGGTATCCATGAGCATTGCCCGCTCATGCTGTTTGTCCTCCATTTTTTCCAGCCGTTGACGCCGCTCTTTAAATTCCAGATCAAAGTCTTTTCGGGCCTGATTTTGAATTTCCTTGGCCTGGGCCTGAGCCTCGCGCACCAGGACCTCCGCTTCGTGTTTGGCGGCCGACAGAATTTCATCTGCCGAAGCCAAGCCGTCACGATGGGCCATCCGTTGCACGTGCCAGTTCCAGAACCAGCCGAGTGCGGCGGCAGCAAGCGTGGTGAACCATGCTAACCACCATTCTACCATTTTTCACCTCCATTTCCGCGCGGGAGGTAGGTCCGCACGGGGGTTATTGTTTTGATAAGACCTTCACAATACGCCGTTTTTGCAATATTGAAAGTCAGGATTCCATCAAAGTGGAGGGCGATCTTTTTTTGACGGGATAACAGGATGTACAGGATCGGTTGCCGTCCTGGTATCCTGTCAGAATTCCTCTCGTGCCGGCTCAGTCAATGTATCGGCTGTGAGACCTGAAAGGTTTTAGCAGTCATTGGTAGGCAGGTGTCTTTCCCTGAAGATGCCCCTCCGCATATTCGATTGGGGGAATGGCAGTGGCATGGACTATGCAAGCAACGGGGTCAAACAGCACACCTTCGCCGACAACGGCGTCTACAGCATCAGGGTTAGCCTCATCGATGAAGACGGCACCCACGCCAACGCCGGGCAGTTCGACCTTCTTGTTACCCCCGCACCAGAACAATAAAAGAGGACAGCCCTGAATGGCAGAAAGTTAAGGGGTTTTATCACGCTTTCGCCCCCATCATTTCCGCATTAAGGATCGGTCGCGGTTTTTGTTATCAACCTGACCTTGCGGTCCCTCCGTTTTTTTACTCAGGGTTCTACGCGTCCGGGGCGGATTGGCAGCAAGTGGGCGGTTATGTGGGCGAAGAGGTTCTGCAGCGGTCTTTCGGGAGATCCCTTTGAATTCCGGAACCGCGCCACCCCGCTTCGCATGACTTCCAAACATCCCTTAAAGCTCAGCCGGAATCGGTCCACGCCCTCCTTGATTGCGGCCTTCACCTGCAAGAAGCAAAGCGTGTTGTATCCGATCAGGTTCATCCAGATTTCTTTCAGGATCATCTCCGGACTCTTGCAACGAAGGATTTCCATCCCCATGGTGGTTTTCAGATCCCGGAGGGAGACCTCGATCTGCCACCGCCGGAGATACTCCTCCGTTTTTCGAAAAGGTGTATCCCGAGAAGTCTGAGAATCCCCCGGCCCCGGAATCAGTCCGGATTCTCCGTTCGCGAGATCCGGTACAGCGGGGCTCCCGATTTTTCAAGAATCCGCTGCTCCACCACTTCGGTGAGACCTGTTTGTTTCAGGGCGGTTTCGAACCTGGTATAGCCCTGAGGAAACACCGTGCGCGCGGGGGAGGGGGAGAGAAACCGGACCGGGGCCGGATGCCGGAGAAAAGGAAGGACTTGTTCCGGAGAGGCCGGGGTGCCCGGAAAGACCCATTCCGGCTCGAGAATGCGGACCCGGTCCGCCGTCAGATAACGGAGGGTCTCCCGGATACCCCAGTCCAGCGCGATATAAGTGATGTCCGGGTCCAGTGCGTCCGCCAGTTCGGTGCTGGACTCCGACCATACGCCTCGGCCGCCGTGGTCCCGGAGAAGCTGGTAGGTGGCGGCGGTTACCGCCGTCTGGGAAATCACGGCGGTAAGAATCAGTACGGAGAACAGGGTGCGGAAATGACCGGCCGCACTTTTATAGGCCATTACGATCGGCAGAGCAAACAGGGGCATCAGCAGCACGTAGTGACGGGGGTTCCAGCCGGAGATGGCGGGAATCACCGCAAACAGGGTCAGCAGAATCATCACCCCGAGGATGTAGCCGATCTGTCTCCGGAACCGGAGCCAGGGCGCAAGCGCCACCGCGCACAAAAACGGGACGAAGGTCAGAGCCCATACTCCGGGAGAATGGCCGGTGAACTTCACTCCCCGTTCCGTCCCCAGAGCCATTTCCTGCAGGCGGTGGAGTTTCCGTCCCCAGGTTGCCGGATCTGGAGTGTCGGCAGGATAGTGCAGCAAGGGCCAGTCGTGGAGCAGATTATGGACGAGCAGGGGCAGGGCGCCGATCGCGCTACACAGGCCGAACAGCAGCAGTCCACGGAGCCGGGTGCGAGTGATCCGGAGTATGAGGGGAGCCATCAGCAACAGGGACAGCGGCAACCAGAGAAAATAGGTTTTCTGCCAGATCCCCAGTCCGGTGAAGATTCCGGCGGCGGCAATCCACCCCCGGCTCTCGGTCCGGATGCCGGTATGGAGGCTGTAGAGGACCAGCACTTCCAGCAGAAACAGAGTCGAGACCGGTCCGTCATCCACCCGGACTGAGAACAGGATTGTGGGGTGGAGGAGGGTCAGCGCGGCTGCGGTGGCGCCCGCCCCTGCGGATCCCAGCAGGTCCCGGACAAAACGGGCGTACACTCCGCCGGAGAGTAAAGTAAGAGCCACCGGAAGCGCCCGGAGAGCCGGTACCGACCCAGGAAACAACGCATACAGCGGGGCGTGAAGATATCCTTTCAGCGAGCCCAC
>JBMTJR010000192.1:0-5057 GCA_049438565.1 Kiritimatiellia bacterium | reverse complement strand
GGGATTTTTTCGATCCGGCTGCCATAGAATTCAGCTGCAACGCAGCGACCCCATCGAAGCCCGGGGTGCAACCCCGGGTCGCCGATCCGGACGATAGATGAGCGCTGAAGGTGCGGCCCCAACTCCGCAAAGTCTTCGGAAATATGGGGCCACCCTTTCAGGGTTTTGCATAACAAATGCCTGTTTTCCATGGGTTGCACCCATGGCTGATATGGGGACACTGCGTTGCAGTTGATGACCGATCAAACCTCACTTCTCCCACGAAAAAAACTGCAGGGGCACATTGTTATTTGCCTCTTTCATCCATCACGGGACACGCCCCGCTGCTTCTGAGGATCCAGCGCGGCGGGCTGACCGGTGAACACCCGGCAGATTTTGTCGAGCAGCGCGGAGGTGGACACGCCGTCGAGCATCGGCGCCAGTCGCACCTCTCCGCCATTCGCCTCCACAATGTCCGCCCCGCTGACGTAGTGACTCCAGTCACTGGCTTTCACCAGAATATCGGGCAGCAGACGGGCGATCAGCTCTTTGGGTTCATCCTCATCGAACAGCACCACCGCGTCCACACATTCCAGTCCGGCCAGCAGGGTGGCCCGGTGCGGCTCCAGCACCAACGGCCGCTTGTCCCCTTTGATCCGCTGGATGGAGGCATCCGTATTCAGCCCCACAATCAAACGGTCCCCCTGTTTTCGCGACCATTCCAGGTACCCGACATGACCCGCATGCAGCAGGTCAAAAGTGCCGTTGGTCATGACCACTTTCTCCCCGGAAAGTCTCCAGGCCTCGCGCAGCGCCAGCGCCTCCTCCACCTTGATAATTTTGGAGCGGGCGCTTCTCATTTTCCGGTCCCCGCGCCGAAAAAATGATCCTCCAGCATGAGGCAGAGCACATGGTAGATCGGGAGGTGATACTCCTGTATCCGGAAAGTTTCCTCAGAAGGCACACAAATGCAGATATCACAGAGCGCTTTCATGGCCCCGCCCGTCTTTCCCGTCAGCCCGAGAGTCTTCATGCCTTTTCCCCGGGCAACCCGGAGGGCATGCCCCACATTCCGTGCATTTCCGGAGGTGGAGATTCCCAGCAGCAGATCTCCCGGAACCCCCAGCCCGAGCGTCAGCTGAGCATAGGTGTATTCCGCATCCACATCATTGGTGTACGCAGTCGAAAGGGCCGGAAAGGCAGTGAGCGGAATCGCAGGGAGGGATTGCTGAAGCTTTGAGGAAAGCGCCCCGCCAAAGGCCTCCTGCTGCTCCGGGCTGAGGGGACGTCTGGACTGAAAACCTTTGAGCAGCTCCCCGGAGATATGATCCGCATCCGAGGCGGATCCCCCGTTCCCGCAGAGCAGCAGTTTGTGTCCGGCGGCATACCCTTCGCGCAGACTCTCAAAGGCCGACACGATCTCCGGCACACAAACGGCCAGCTGCGGATAATTTTTCAGCAACAACTCGATACGCGGATGCATCTGTTTATTCTCCTTGAAGGGCCTCACGGATTTTATCGCGGGCCGCCTCGGCCCGGCTGGCCACCGTGCCCTCTTTTCCATACAGAATGGACCGGGAGGCGTTGATTAGATTGGGAGCCGCACGTGAAGACATGTCCAGCCGGCTCAGGTCTCCGCCCTGGGCCCCCAGTCCGGGAATCAGCAGCGGAAGATCCCGGACTTTGGAAAGCACATCGTCGGAGACATTGGTCAGCCCCATCACCAGCCCCACCTGACCGGGAAGATTTGCCGATTTTTCTGCGTAATCCTGCATCAGTTCAAACACATAGCGCTCCCCCACTTTCTGCAGTTCGATGTCGGCCGCACCCGGATTCGATGTCACCGCCAACAAATAAACCCCGTGTTCCGGCGCAGTGAGAAAAGGTTCAATGCTGTCGCAGCCCATCAGTCCGTTCAAAGTGACCGCATCCACGCCCCACTGACCGAAATAGGCCTCGGCATAATACTTCATGGTCTCCGGAATATCGCTGCGTTTCACATCCAGCACCACCGGAATCTCCCGGGGCACCGATTTCAGGGTGTCCTCCAGTACCTGCACTCCTTTCGCGCCAAAGGCCTCAAAATAGGCAATATTGGGTTTAAAAGCGGCCGCAAAAGGCGCCGCCTCCTCCACCACCCGCCGGACAAATCCCTCCAGATCCCCATCAATCAGATCCGCACGCGGGTCGATGCCCACACAGAGATTCGATTGCGCGGAGCGGATACGGGAACTGAGTTTTTCAAGATACGTCATGGGTTTACTCCTTAGTCACGGGTTGCGCGCTTGTCCAGCCCGTGCGGACACTCGCTTCCCCTCCCCCGGGGTTGCTCAGATTTTCATACGAAGTCGTTGCGTAAAGGATTTAAACTAAATTTTGAAAAAATCGGGATCGGGATCGAACGGCCAGGGTGTGAAACACTGAGTGTTCCCACCAGCCGATGGTTGACTCTCAGGCGGCATGAACGGGTTTGATCCGGCGAAGGGCATCCTGCTCATTCCGGTTAGCCTGAAACAAGTCCCAGCGTTGCTGTAGATTCAGCCAGAAATCAGGCGTTGTATTGAAATATTTCGCTAATCGAAGTGCGGTGCTGGGCGTGACACCGCGACGTCCGTTGACGAGTTCATTGATGCGCTGGTAAGGGACCCCAATGCCTTCGGCGACATCACGCTGCGAAAGATTCATGGGTTCCAGGAATTCATGCAACAGCATTTCGCCCGCATGCGTGGGTTCTCGATGGGTTGGAATACGGACCATGGTTGTTCTCCTTAATGATAGTCGACGATCTCCACCTGATCCGGACCCTCCTCGGTCCAGATAAAGCAGATTCTGTATTGTTGATTGATTCGTATACTGTGTTGACCTCTCCGGTTGCCAGACAGGGCCTCCAAACGATTCCCTGGAGGGACCCGCAGTTCCTGCAAGGCAGCGGCTGAGTCGAGAAGGTCGAGTTTTCGTGCCGCGATCCGCCAAAGACTCTGCGGGCAAAGCTTCCTCGCGATCTTCGAGGAACGGCCATTAAAAACATCCTCCGTGGCTTGATTCAGATAGGACCGGATCATGTTATCACGGTATCCGGGTGATCATGCTATGTCAAGGGTACCGGAATCTGTTTTCGTTCGAGCCAACGACGCAAATCAGCGGCGGGGCTTGCCGAGTTTGCTGGATTTGTTTGGTTCGAATTCTCTGATTCGATGGAGAAAAATGGGAAGCTGCGTCGCAAAAAGGGGGAAATCCTTGTCGGTGGTGAAAATGACAAGATCCCGGCGAACAGCAGCGGCGCAGATCAAGAAATCCGTGTTGGAGCCTTGGACACCCCGGGCACGACACGTGTTGAAAAACTTTGCGGCCATTGTATAATCGGCGGTTTCGAGCAAAATATCAGGGAATGCCGCAATTTGTTTTTCAAGCCTCTCGAATTGCGGTTCTTCGCGCAGACCTGAAAGAATTTCCTGCCTGATGGGACCGATGATCTCAACCCGGTGCTCCAAAATCAGACTGCGGAGTTCTTTTACAGGTTCGGATTCCAACTTCTTGCGACGGCGAAGGGCCTCGGACCACACACTGGTGTCCACAAGAACCCTCATGCCCGCTCACGCTGCTTCTTGTAGTCGTATCCCGGTTCGTACTCTACAGAGCCAAACATGGACAGAATATTTTCCTGCTCAAGGTGATGAATGTAGTCCGTCAAAGCCTGCGTGACAGCGGCTTTTTTTGTGCGGTGCTTCCCGAGTTTGACTGCTTGGGTAATGAGTTTGTCGTCAATTTGTAGGTTTGTTGCCATAAGGATCACCTCTACACACAAATTCACACAACATGATGTGTGCGTCAAGGGTTTTGTTCGACATCAACTTTCATTTGCAACCGTATAGATCCGGCCATCAAAGGCCGAAAAACACCCGCTCGACTTTCCCCTCCAGCGTCTCCCCCAGCCAGGGCGAATTGAAACTGCGCGAGGCAAAGCCCTCCCGGGTGACGGTCCAGGATTTCGCCGGATCGAACAGCAGCGCCTCGAAGTCCCCGCCCTCCGCCAACGGAACGTCCGACAGCTTCAGGAGCGTCCGCGGAGCGGCGGACATGGCCTGACTCAACGCATGCCAGGGAAGTTTTCCGGTTTTGACCAGGGCCGTGTGCAAAGCCGCCAGGGCGGTCTCCAGCCCGGTTACCCCAAAGGGCGCATGGGTGAAATCGAGATTTTTCTCAAAATCCGTGTGCGGGGCGTGACCGGTGGCAATCATGTCGATACTGCCGTCCAGAAGCCCCTCCAGCAGAGCCTCCTGATCCTCCGGCGTCCGCAGCGGCGGCATCATTTTGAAGCGGGTATGATAGCCCTGCAACGATTCATGGTTGAGGAGCAGATGGTGCGGGGTGGTCTCCGCCGTGACCTGCAGTCCCTCCGATTTGAAACGGCGGATGGAGGCGACCCCGTCAGCCGTGGAGACGTTCTGGATGTGAATGCGTCCGCCCACCGCCCGGGCCACCCGCAGTCCCCGCTCAATGGCAATTTCCTCGGCCATGGCAGGAATTCCCTGCAGTCCCAACCGGAAAGAAACCTCTCCCTCGTGCATGACCCCTTCCCCGCTCAGTGCGGGCGTGTCGGGATAAATCCCCACCACCACATCAAAATGACGGGTATACTCCAGCGCCCGGCGCAGCACGTATTCATCCTGCAGCGTGTGATTGCAGTCCGTCATCATCACCGCGCCCTGGGCGGCCATGTCCGCGATTTCGGCCAGCTTGTCTCCTTTGCGCCCCCGGGTCAGGCATCCCGCCACCGAAACCGGAATGCAGCCCTGCCGCTGGGCCATGCTCTGCACATAGGTCACCATTCCCCCGGTATCGATGGGCGGATCGGTGTTGGGCATGGCCAGAATCCGGGTGTATCCTCCCGCCAGCGCGGCCGCGGTTCCGCTGCGGATGGTTTCCGCATCCTCCCGGCCCGGTTCCCGCAAATGCACATGCGGATCACACAGCGCCGGCATGAGCACCTTCCCCCGTCCGTCCACACACTCCGCATCCGGAGGCGGCGGAAGGGTCGGGGCAATCTGACGGATCACGCCGTCCTCCGCCAGCAGATC
>JBMTJR010000191.1:0-5068 GCA_049438565.1 Kiritimatiellia bacterium | reverse complement strand
GGGGACGTCCCGACGAGCAGCAGATGATTCAGGTCGACATCGACCCCAACACCCTCGGCAACACCCGCGTTGCCGATCTCCTCGTGCACGCCGACGTCAAGCTCTTCCTCGACGCGCTCACCGCGGAGCTCTCTCCGCTCGATCGGCGCTCCCTCGAGCGCTTCGCCCAGCGGAGGGGGATCAACAGCCTGGACGCCTTCGCGGAGGGAGAGGAGAACCAAGCGCTCACCACGGTCGTGCGCGGACGGGTCCGGGAAAACCGGTGGGTGGATCAGGAGGTGATTTTCAGAGCCGACGAAAAATTCCGCAGCGCCGCCGGGGTGCATTTCGGAACCAGAATCGCATTTCACCAGGGTTATCTTTTTTTTTCGATTGGAGACCGGGGCGCCCAGCAACTGGCCCAGGATCCAGGCCGGCCCAATGGGAAAATTTTCCGGTTGCATGATGACGGACGCATCCCGGCGGACAATCCTTCCATGGGGAAGAATGCCCTGCCCGGGATCTGGTCAACCGGACACCGTAATCCCCAGGCCCTGACCTTCCGTCCGGGAACCGACGAGCTCTGGTCCACCGAACACGGTCCAAGGGGAGGTGACGAACTGAACCGGATTCTGCCCGGCCGGAATTATGGCTGGCCCACCGTCACCCACGGCATGAATTACAACGGGACCCCCATCACCGAACATACCTCTCTGCCCGGGCTGGAGGATCCGGTCTGGTATTGGACCCCTTCGATTGCCACCTGCGGAATGGCTTTTGCAGATGTGGCGGTCTACCCCGGATGGGAGGGGGATCTCATCTTGGGAGGACTTCGGGCGGAGGTGCTGGAAAGGCTCCGGCTGAAATACGGCAAAGTGGAGGAAAGGGAAATCATTCTCAAGGACCAGGGCAGAGTCCGGGACGTGAAAACCGGACCGGATGGGCTGCTTTATGTGATTCTGGAGGCAAACGGAAGCCGGCTGGTGCGGCTGGTTCCCGCCTCATAAAAAGATCGACACTTTCCCCCTGAATCCATAGCAGGAAATCATGTCCGCACCGAAAAGAGAAAACCTCTGGGTCAACCTGATCCTCAACGTGATTCTGCCCTCTCTGCTTCTGACCAAAGGGGGAGACTGGTTGCGGCTGGAACCCGCACCGGTTCTGATCACCGCGCTCTCACTGCCCCTGGTTTACGGGATCTATGATTTCCTCACCCGGAAAAAGATCAACCTGTTTTCGGTGATCGGCTTTGTCAGCGTGCTCATCACCGGTGCCGTGGGCCTGTTTGAAAATATTCCCACCCGCTGGATCGCGGTCAAAGAGGCCGCGGTTCCGCTGCTTTTCGGGATCGCCATCTACGCCTCCTCCTTCACAAAAAAACCACTCATCCGCAGTTTGCTGTTTTCTCCGGAGCTGTTTGATGTGCCCCTGATCGAATCTGCGCTCGACGAGAAGAACAGCCGGAAAGATTTTGACCGGGTCATTGCCTCCTGCACGGTCTGGGTCATCGGTTCATTTCTGTTGAGCGCCGTTCTGAATTATGCTCTGGCAGCCTGGCTGGTGAGCAGTCCCTCCGGAACTCCGGAGTTCAACCGGGAGATCGGAAAAATGACCGCCCTCAGCTGGCCGGTGATTGCCCTTCCCACCACCGGCGTGATGATGGTGGCCCTGATGAAACTGATGAAAGGCATCGAACAGGCCACCGGCAAACATCTGGATGATGTGTTACATCCCGAAGTCCGCGAAAAAATTGCGGCGAAAGATGCGGCTTTGGAAGCGAAAAAAGCAAAAAAGGCCGCTTTGGAGGAATAGGAAATGCCCCCCCAGCGTAATACCCGGCAACGCAGCGCCATCAAAAAGGCTTTCGAGAATGTAGGGCGGCCCCTGAGCCCTCAGGAAGTGAACGAAATTGCCCGGGAATATGTTCCCTCGCTGGGGATTGCCACGGTGTACCGGGCGCTGAATGAGATGGTGGAGGAGGGATCGCTGCACCCCGTCGACCTCCCGGGCCAGAGCCGCCGATATGAAATGTCCGGCCTTCATCATCATCACCATTTCCACTGTCAGAAATGTGACAAAGTATTCGATCTGGAAGGATGTCTGCTAAAAAAGGAATTCGACCTTCCCCCCGGTTTTACCGTCAAGCAGCACGACATCACACTTTCCGGAGTCTGTCCCGACTGCAACCCGAAATTCTGACTTGCATCCCGCCCAGAGTTTACATATTTTCAATTCCTTCAACAAATTCACAAAGGACTTCCCTATGAAAAAATCATCTGCCGCACTGCGGACCCTGATCCTTGGTGCTCTGTTCTGCGCTGCCACCCCCTCCCACGCGATTCTGGACAAACTGATCGGAACCGGAGGAACTGAAACTACAGACACCAGCAAACCCCGCGATGACAAAGACAGTTACAAAGGGGTCAAACATGCCATCGGCGTCCGCGATTTCAAAAACGATGCCGGATGGTCCGGCCGTTGGAGTCTGGGAGAAAATCTCGGCGTCATGCTCGAAAGCGCTCTGTATGACAGCGGACGTTTTGTCGTAGTGAGCCGGGAAAAAATCGATGCCGTGATTCAGGAGCAGGATCTCGCCGCCAGTGGGCGCGCCGCCAAGTCCGAAGTGGCCAAAACCGGCCAACTCCGCTCTGCGCGTTATATCGCCACCGGTTCCATCACCACCGTCGATGCCGGCACTTCCGGCAGCTCCGGAGGAATCGGATACAAAGGTTTCCGCATCGGCGGAGGCGGCAGCAAATCCACCATCACCGCGATCATCACCCTGATCGACACCACCACCGGGGAAATCGTAGCCAAGGAACGGGTGACCGGTGAGTCCGGCGGACGGAAAATCAACATTGGATACAGTGGCAACGGCATCAGCACCAATATGGGCGGATTCGCCGAGGAACCCATTGGTGAAGCTGCGCAGGATGTAATTTCCAAGGCTGTAGATCTTCTAGTGGACAGCATGAAGGACACCAAACTCGACGGCAACGTCGTCACCGTCTCCGGCAGCACCATTATTATCAACCGCGGCGAAGAGTTTGGCGTCGAGCCCGGAGAGATGTTTGTGGTGCGCACCAAAGGAGAGGTACTCACCGATCCGGAAACCGGTGAAATTCTTGACCGCATGGAAGGGGAAACCATCTGCACCCTCAAAGTGGACCGGGTCAAGGACAAGATTGCTTACTGCTCTCTGGTGGACGGAGACATGCCGGAGCGTGGAGCCACCGTGGTAATGAAATAATTCACGGAATCCATTCCAACCCTCCCCGGAGCCATCCTGCGATCAGGATGGCTCCGATCTTGTTCCCCGGGGGCTTTTTCAGTATAGCGTTCCCATGGCATCCCTCTGGACCCTGGAAACCCTGACCGAATTTGATCTGCGCATGCACCGGCATGCTCCGGAGAACGCCGTCTACTCCCCGGAAGTTGTGGACGCCGCCCCGGACCGGTCCGGACGTCTTTTTCACTGGATGCAGCAACTGCGGGAACCGGAGGACGAGGCGCTCCGCCTCTCCCGGATTGCGGTTCAGTCGGAACGCTTTCTGCAGCTGGGTCTCTGGATCCTTTCTTTGCTCGCCGGTGGCTCTGCGGCCGCCGCCCTGCTCCGCTATGAAGGAGAGCGCCTGATCAACATCAGCGCCTATCTGGGGATTCTGGTGGGAGGCCAGATGCTGCTCCTGATTTTTCTCGGACTGGGAACCCTGTTTTTCCGCGAACGTCTCCGCAGACTTCAAACCCTGTTCATGCCCCAAATGGTCCAGGCCCTCCCCTCCCCGCTCTCTCTTCGCGCGTGGTCCTGGCGCATTTTCAAAACCTTTCAACAGGCGGGCATCGCTTTCAACCTGGGCATCCTCCTGCTCACCCTCTGGAAAGTTCTTACTTTCGATCTCGCGTTTGGCTGGGCAAGCACGCTGAATGCGGACGGAGAAGACATTCACCGGCTGGTCCAGACCCTGGCCATGCCCTGGGGCGGCAGATTCACGCCCGACCCCCAACAGATCGAACAAAGCCGCATTGCCCTGCGCAGCGGGCTGAGCGGAATCAATCCCGGGGCGACCGCGTCCTGGTGGCCTTTTCTGGTCCTGTGTGTCACGGTGTATGCCCTGCTTCCCCGTGCGTGCCTCACCCTCTACGCCGGTTTCCGTTTGCGTCGGCAGCTGGAGGAGCCCGACTTCTCCTCCGCCAACTGTGAAAATCTTTATTTAAACCTGACCCGGAAGCCTTTGAACTTCTCCGGTTCCGAATCCCCGTCCCCATCCAGCAAAGCCGAAAGTGCCCCCCGTCTGAAAGCGCTGAGACCCCGGGGTCCGGTTCGACTGGAAGTTCCCGACGAGCTTTTGGATCCGACAGGGATCGCTGCTTTTTCCGAGACCCTGCAAAAAAAACTTCAGGTCGAAATCAACGAAAGCGCCGGGGGGATTCTGAAAGTGGTCGAGGTCTGGCAGCCTCCTCTGGAAGAGACCCTCCGCGGTCTGCGGGAACTGCGGCAGCGTATCGGCCCCGGGAACGATCTGATTCTGCTTGCGGTGGGTTATCCCACGGAGGAACCCGGCGCATTTTTTCTCCCTCCCGATCCGCAGGACCTTGCGATCTGGGAGACCCGCCTGGGGGAACTTCAGGATCCGGCCCTCGGACTTCTGCCCTGGAGGGAAATTTAAGATGGAACCTGTCAAATTTGCCGTGCTCGGTCATCCGAACGAAGGAAAATCCTCGGTGGTGTCCACCCTGACCGAAAATGAAAAAGTCAGGATCAGCGCCAGCCCCGGAGAAACCACCCGCTGCACTTCGTTCACCATTCAGGTGGAAAATGAAGCGGCGATGGAGATCATTGACACCCCCGGATTTCAAAATCCGGCCGCCACACTGGAATGGTTTGCGGCCTGGAAGGGAGAGGAATCGCAAATGGTCGATGCCTTCATCAAGGCCCATGCACAGGACAAAAGCTTTCATCATGATCTTGAAATCATGATTCCCCTCAAAGACCGCGCCGGAGTTTTGTATGTGGCGGATGCCTCGCGTCCGCTGCGGGAGGCGGACCGGCAGGAAATGGAACTTCTGCGCTGCATTGGACTCCCCCGCC
>JBMTJR010000190.1:0-5088 GCA_049438565.1 Kiritimatiellia bacterium | reverse complement strand
CGTTCACGATCTGCGTTCACCTTTGAGCGGGATCATGATGGGGCTTGAGCTGCTTCAGCTTGAAATGGTGGTGTCCGATTCCCCGGCATCGACCAAACTTCTGATCAAGCAAACGATCAAAGCCTGCAACTCCATGAAACTTCTTGTCTCCACCATACTGGATATGAGTCATCTTCAAGACAACAAACTTCCCATAACGTTTGGTATCTATGGGAGTAAATCGCTCTTTGAAGAGACTCTTTCTTCTCTGTTGTATATGGATGAGGTGAAAGTCCCTTCCCATTCCGTTTCGGTTTACTGCGACAAAGCGCTGACAGTCCGGGTTCTGCAGAATCTTTTGGGGAACGCGCTTACACATGCCGGTGGTTCCGGGGTCGAACTCAGAGTGGAGGATCTGCCGGAGGAGGTAAGGATGGAGGTCGCGGACTCCGGACCCGGTATTCCCCTGGATAAACAGAAATGCATTTTTAATAAATTCAGTCAACTGAACTCAAAAGCGAAGCTGAAAGACGGGAGTGGACTGGGGCTTGCCTACTGTAAACTGGCCGTGGAATCCCAAGGCGGGAAGATCGGGGTTCATAGCTCCCCGGGGGAAGGGTCGGTTTTCTGGTTTACGCTGCCGAAAAAAAAAATCAGTCTTAAAACGGATGCCCCGATGTGCTGCGGTGTCAGTTGCTGCAAATGAAGCTGGCCGGGGTGGACGGGGTGATCGCGGACTGGTACGGAATCAGCGGCACCTATAATTATGCGGAGATCCATGAGGCCACGGAACTGCTGTTCCGCATCGCGGGAGAAACCGGGATGACCTTTGCCGCCTGTTTTGAAGACCGCACCGTGGAATCGATGGTCAAACTCGGCCGGATCGGCGAAGAGGAAATCGAAAAACATCTCCGGGAGACTCTGGGCTGGTTGGAGGACAACTGGTTCAGTGCGGAACAGTACGCCCGCTATCAGGAGCGTCCGCTGCTGTTGAATTTCGGCCCCATCTATGTCCGCGAACCCGCAGTGTGGGACGCCGCGCTTTCCACCCCGAAACGCCGTCCGTACTTTTTTCCCCTGCATCATCTCTGGCGGAAGGCCGCGGGTGATGGCGGATTCACCTGGGTGCATAAACATGCCTGGCGGGACAGCGAGAATTCTGCGGAAATTAAGCGTCGGCTGACCGGGATCTATCAGAGCGTGGCCCCCACTCCCGAACAGGTCCTGGTCTCCGCCACTCCCGGCTTTCATGATATCTATCCGAACCGGAAGAAACCACAGAAGAGATCGCTTTGCTGTTGACCGCCGGGCGGGTGGAGGAGGCGAAAGCGAAATTGGATTCGATTCCGGATTCTGAACGGGCGGACCGCAGAGCCGTGGCGCCCTGATCAGAATCCGGAGAATGGATTTCAGGAATTCAGACTATTCCAACTGCAGGTGTACCCGGCCCTGGTCGATGTTGCTGTAGTAGGTTTCGTGGGTCTCGGGGTTGGAGATGACAAATTCCTCCACGTGCAGATGTCCGTCCGAAACGAAGGCCATGTGTCCGCCGTATTTCTCTTCGAGTTCCACCAGCAGCGTTTCGTCTGAACGGCGCAGGCGTTCCATGACGATCGGATGCACGGTGATGCGGGTGGCCAGGTCTTTGCCTTCGTTCTGAAGTTTACGCAGCACTTCGTGAATGTGACGCTGCACCTCCACGCTCATGGACAGGGCGGATTTCACCGTTCCGCGTCCTTTGCAGTAGGGGCAGTCGACGTAGGCGGCGGAGGAGATACTCTCCTTGGCCCGCTGACGGGTCATCTCCAGCAGTCCCAGATCGGAAATCTGCAGCAGGTTGGTGCGGGCTTTGTCGATCCGCACCCCCTCCCGCAGACGGCGGTAGACCGCCTGACGGTTTTTGCGCTGTTTCATGTCGATGAAGTCGATCACCACCAGACCGCCCACATTGCGCAGCCGTAACTGACGCGCAATCTCCTCCGCAGCCTCGAGATTCACCTCGAGGATGCTTTCCTCCTGAGAATTTCCGCCTTTGTGGCGGCCGGTATTGATGTCGATCGCCACCAGCGCCTCGGTCTCATCAAACACCAGATATCCCCCGCCGGGCAGCCAGACTTTCCGCCGGAAGGCGTTGTTGAGCTGCCGCTCCACGTCAAAGTGTTCAAAGATCGGCGTGCTGCCCTCATACACCTTGATGTTGCGCTGGGCATTGCGGGCAATCCGGCTGATGGCTTTGCGGATGCGCTCGGCCTCCTCCTCATTGTCAATCACGATGCGGTCGATATCCTCAATCAGCGAGTCGCGCACCAGACGTTCAAGCAGGTCGGGCTCCTGATACAGCAGGCAGGGGGTTTTCTTGTTTTTGATCCCGTCGTCAATCTGCTCCCAGCAGTCGAGCAGTCCGCGCAGGTCGCGGGCAAATGCGGTTTTGCGCGCGCCCTCTCCGGCGGTTCGGATGATAAATCCCAGATCTTCAGGCGTGGACATCCGGCCGAGGATCTTTTTCAGACGGCTACGTTCCCGCTCCCCGGAGATTTTGCGGCTGACGCCTTTGAGCCGCGAACCGGGCATCATCACCAGATAGCGTCCGGCGATACTCAGGTTGGCGGTGACCCGCGGTCCTTTGGTGCTGATGGCGGCCTTGGACACCTGCACGATGATTTCCGTGCCGATCGGAAAGCGTTTCTGCATTTCGCCGGGCTGAAATTTCTTTTTCCGGGCGCTGCGTCCATTGCCGGAGCCGACTTCTTCGGCCTCCAGACGCGCGGCATCCTCCGGGATCATGTCCCAGTAGTGAATAAAGGCGTTTTTCTTCAGCCCGATATCCACGAAAGCGGCCTGCAGACCGTCCTCCAGATTCTGAATCCGGCCTTTAAAAATGCTGCCCACGATGCGTTCTTCGCTTTTGCGTTCGACAAAGAAATCCTCCAGACGTCCGTCCTCCAGAAAGGCGATCCGGGTTTCCAGACTTTCCACGTTGGCTACGATTTCTTTTTTAACTTTTTTTACTGTTTTGTTCACCATGAATATTTTTCCAGGTTGAGGGTGGGTTCCCGGTCAGCTGCGTCGGATATGCACGCTTTGTACGAGTCCCAGTGCCAGCATCATGCTGACCACAAAGGAGCCTCCGTAACTGACCAAAGGGAGGGGTAAACCGACGATCGGCATCAGACCAATGGTCATGGCCACGTTAATGGTAACGTGAACGGAGAGCATGGTGAGAATTCCAACCGCGATGAGACGTCCGAACATGTCGCAGGCCCGCACCGCAGTGCGGGCCAGACAGCCGAACAAAAGAGAATAAAGGCCCAGAAGACCGGCGGAGCCGAAAAAGCCTTTCTCCTCCGCGATAACGGAGAAAATAAAATCGGTGGGGGCCACGGTGTTGGGAAGAAAGCCCAGCAGATTCTGAGTGCCCTGTCCGATGCCTTTGCCGCGCAGACCGCCGGAACCCACCGCCATTTTCGACTGCTTCATATTCCAGCTGGCGTTGAGCGGATCCCGGTCGGGATTTAAAAAGACCAGAATCCGGTCTTTCTGATAATCCTTGGCCAGTCCCCAGGCCAGCGGGAGCGACATCACGCCGAGCAGCAAAAGCAGGCCCAGCATCCGCCAGGACAGCCCGGCCACAAACAGCAGGGTGAGCACCACGCAGGGGAGAATCATGGCCGTCCCGAGATCCGGCTGTTTGAGAATAAGCAGGAACAGAATCCCGGTCAGCACCAGCGGCAGCAGGACAATCCGGGGATGACGGGTGTTGCGCAGCGGATCGCCCAGATAGGCGGCCAGGGTGATGACCAGTCCGATTTTCACCACCTCGGAGGGCTGAAAATCGACGATTTTCAGGTCGTACCAGCTGGTGGAGTTGTTGATGGTTTTGCCGAAGATCAGCACCCCGGCCAGAAGCAGGAAACAGCCGGCGTAGACGATGCCGATGGCGTCTTTCAGCCAGCGGTAGTCGAACAGAGTGGCTCCGCAGTACACCGGGATCGAAATCAGGATGAACAGCAGCTGACGGAACCACTGACGCTGCAGCAGGGGGATGGTTTCATTCCCATATCCGGCACTGGCAATAAAGGTGAGTCCGGTTCCGAGCAGCAGCAGGGTCACGGCCAGAGCCAGCCAGTCGATGCGGAACAGAGGATTTTCAAACGAGAGAAACTTAGCCACGGCCGGACCTCCCGAACAGGGCCTGCATCAGCAATTTCATGCGGGGGGAGGCGTCGACCCCGGAGCCGAGTCCGGAATCAATCAGGACCACCGCGGCAATGGTGGGATTTTCGTACGGAGCAAACGCGATCATCCAGGAGCGGTAGCGGCGGTTGCCGGGACTTCCGTACTGGGCGGTTCCGGTTTTGCCCCCGTAGACCAGACCCTCCACCTGCGCGGCCCGGGCGGTACCCTGCGGACTCATCACCACATCCCGCATTCCGGCCCGGATCACTTCGACATGTCCGGAGTCCCAGCCCATGTCCACCGGCTTTTTCCGAGCTTCGGAACGGGTGAAGGGCAGCGCTTCCGAACTTCGGAACCCGCGCAGCAGGGTGGGGGGGTAATAGGTGCCGCCGTTGGCGAGGGTGCTGGTCATGGCGGCCATCTGCAGAGGGGTGACGTTGAGAAATCCCTGGCCGATCACGATGTTGGCAATGTCGCCTTTGCGGAGGCGGTCGCCGTAGCTGCGTTTTTTCCACTCGTCGGTGGGAAGAATGCCGGGAACTTCAAAATCGACCTCGAGTCCGGTTTCGCGTCCGAGCCCCATTTTGGCAAACAGATCGAAGACGGGTTCGTAGCCGATTTCTTCGGCGAGTTTCCAAATATACACATTGCAGGAGCGCTCGATGGCCTGGGTCATGGTGATGGGGCCGTGGCCGAAACGGTTGTGACAGTGCATGGGACTGGCGCCCGGGGCGGGATAGTAGACCCCCTCGCATTTGATCACGGTGTTCGGATCGATGCCTCCCCCTTCCATGGCGGCCAGGCAGACCGCGGGTTTGATGATGCTGCCGGGAGGATACTGTTCGCGCACCGGCCGGTTGAGCATGGGTTTGCGGGGATCCTGAGTCAGACGCTCCCAAACGGTGTTGGAAATAAACGGGGTCATTTCATTCA
>JBMTJR010000189.1:0-5093 GCA_049438565.1 Kiritimatiellia bacterium | reverse complement strand
TCAAGTCCAGCGCAGTGAGGTATTCCGTATAAGTGCCGGGGGCGACCACGATCTCACTCCCATCCGGAGCTCCGTTGATTGCAGCCTGCAAGGTGGGGAAATTTCCAGGGACTGTCAGGGTGGCCGCCGCGGCATCGAGTCCAAAGAGAAGAACTCCTGCTGAACAAAAAGAGAAGAACAGAGGTCTTATGCTTTTCATCAAGGTATTCATTTATTACTCCGCACAAAGCACAGTGGAACTACAATGAAGGTTTGTCGATACTATACCCCAAAACGGAGCACAGGTTTCCTGATTTTCTAAAGTATTTTTGTAGTTTTCTATTGCGAAACAGGATTTTTTGAAATCCTCAATCACAGAAAAGATGGTTTTCAAAAAAAGAGGGCTCCGGATGGAGCCCTCTTCAATACGAAACCAGAAGTTTCGATTACTGACGAACCCCAATCGGAGTTCCACCTGGGGTACTCCAGTTGATACTCAGAACGTCGAGGATCAGACTGAAACTTCCGTCGGAGGAGTTGCGGATAAACCATTCCCCGGTTGAACTGCGGAAGGTGGCAAAGTCATCAATTCCATCATTGTCGTAATCGGCAACGACCGGAACCATGTTTGAACTTCCAGCAGGCATGGTGAAGGTTGCAACACCCGGATATACATAGAAAGTACGGGACTTCTGATCATAGAGCGCCACACTTTCGTTTGCATTGCTCTGATTCTTGAAGATCCCGGTAACCGGAATCATGCCGGGGGCTCCCCACAGGAATCCGAAATATCCGCCACCATTACTGAGATCGGAGTGAAAGACCGCAGAGGCGTCAAAGATGGTGGTATCCGCCCGGCCATCATTGTTCACATCCATAGGAATGGGGAAATCTCCAGCGTTTCCGCCAAGAATTTTTCCGAAATATCCATCGGTAGACCCGCTGACATGCCAGACGCCATTGGAAGGACCGTACACCGCGATATCCGTTTTTCCGTCACCGTCAAAGTCAGCTGGACGGGGAATATCTGAAGGGGAACCCAGCTGGAAGGAAACCGTTCCGCCGTTACTCAGATCAATGAACCAGGTACCCCCACGGTACACCGCGAGATCCATGGTTCCGTCATTGTCATAGTCCCCCGGAGTTCCCCAGTCGCCCGGAAGACCAAAACCTGTGCTTTGCGTAGCACCTCCTCCGGTGGGTTTGAAATGCCAGGTGGCATCGGAGTTGCGGTAAATCGCAATATCCGCACGGGCATCTCCTCCCCAGTTTCCGGGTACCGGAAAGTCTGTTGAACCACCACCCAGACGGGGTACACCGTTCATTTGAATGATCCATTCTTTGGTGGAACTGCGGTACACCGCAGGCCGGGAACTGTTGGGCGTGTAGAAGCGTCCGGGAACCGGCAGATCCCCTTCCGTTCCAAATCCAAACAGAGTCGCGTTTTCGTCGATCCATTCCCCGGTGGAGGGACGGAAGACTGCAGTTTCCCAGAAGCCGTCGTTGTTGTAGTCCTGCGGCGCGGGAATATCACCATCTGTTCCGCTGAGAATTCCGACATATCCGGAGATAGTACCGGAGATGTGCCAGACGCCATTCGGTTGAAAAACGGCCAGATCCATAATGCCGTCCCCGTCATAGTCTCCGGGAACCGGCGTATCGCCGTTTGCAGGATTTCCAAGAATCAGTCCGGTATACCCCGCCGTACTCCGGGCAATGTGCCAGGTGCCGTTGATATCCCAGACTGCAATGTCTGCACGGCCGTCACCATCATAGTCGGCCGGAACCGGGATATCCCCTTCATTTCCACCAATTCCGGTCCGAACTTCCAGCGCATTGTCACTGGAGCGAAGGATCGACCATTTTCCACCCGGCACGTTGGGGGTGTAGGTGGCAGGATCGGCTTTGCCGTCTCCGTCGAAGTCGGCCGGAACCGGAAGATCTCCGGCTGTCCCGACCGTTTTGCCGATGTAAACACCTCTATAGCCCTTGAATCCACCGTCATCCGTTCCCCGGATGTGCCAGGTTCCCGCATCGAAAACTGCCAGGTCATCCAGGCCGTCCCCATCGAAGTCAGCAGCCATACTTGTGGAAATACTGCTTCCGGCACCGCTCACCATAATTTTACGGTATTTCACCTGACCACCGTCCACGTAGGCCATGTGCACGTTCCCGTCGTTGTCGGTATTGATTCCGACGAAGGCACCATTGGTGATAAAGACATTTTCCCCTTTGGTGGCGTCGGGCCGGATGTGGGTCATTTTGATGTGATTGTCTTCGGTCGCCCAGGCAATCCAGGCTCCCCCACCCTTGGCGGCCGTGATGGCGGGAGGATTGCGGTTCACGAACTTCGCCTCCGGATCCACCATCAACAGATTGTCGGTTCCGCGAAGCATATCTTTGTTCGCGCCATCAAACACCTGAACGGAAAGTCCGGGCGGGTCGGTGACAAATTTACCCGTACGTTCAAACACAGCCGCGATGTAGGCTTTCTGGGGGTCCTCCAAGTCACCGGTCACTCCGGGGTGGTTGTGGTCATCCCCCTGAGAACTGTAGGGATTGTAGGTCGCCCAGACATATTCATTGGGGTCCACAGAACTGCGGTAGGCGGAAGATCCGCCCGCACGGGATCCGTTCATTACGCCATGCCAGACTCCGCGCTGACCGTCCCGGGGTGTGATACGGAAACGGAATTTTTCCCCACTGGCCCGGGGCCCCATGGTTCCGGTCTCCGTGGTGACGCCGTCACTGTTCACAATTCCGTAGGCACCATTAATGGTCATGATCACCGCTTCTTCCGGAAACTGCGGGTCAATCTGTACATTCCCGGGTCCCCACCCCAGACCAAATTGCTTCTTGTTGAACCATTTCAAACTGGGACCCGTGTCCATATTCTCATAGAGCCAAAGTGCCTGACCGCTGTTGCGGAGGACTCCGGCCTGAAAAAACTGTGCAAAAATCCAGGCCCGGTCCTGTGAGTCAATCTCAATCCATGGCTGGGAGATTGCCGAAGGGGCATAGGGAGTTGTGGTGCGGTCGGCAAACAATCCGCCAGACCAGTTTCCGCCGATTTTATTGTACATGTACAAGGTGTTCCCGAGCGCGGCCAGCCCGGTATCAATCACGATATGCGGCTGACCCTTGCTGTCCGTATCAATGCTGGGACGCACACCGTTCAGGGATGCCACCGTCTCGGGATTTCCAATTTCAAGAATTTCAGCAGCCTGCAAAGGCAGACCTGCGGCAAAAATCAGCAAAAAGGCTGATCCAAGATAATTTTTCAGTTTGTTTGTTCTCATGGGCGGTTTTGTTACTCCTGCTGGATCAGCATTCATGTGTTTTTGTCATTGGAATTTAAGAAATGTAACAGCTACTTACACAAGATATAGTGTTACGTATAGGGGTTTTATAGAATATTTTGTGCCTGATGCCTCAAACGAGGTTCCAGCCTCATCAGTGAATTTGTTGGAAAAATATGACTCTTTTTATCTGTCGCGTGTAGCCATACAAGCAGAAATCATGCCGCAACAGGTTTTTCCTTGGAAGCCGGGAGGAGGGTTGTGATCAGGGTGATGGAGGGGGGCAAGTTGAATGGAAGCAGTTCATAAGTGGAGATCTCAGATCCTCCCGAAATCAGAATGCCCGGGAATCCAGAGAAAGACAGCCTTGTGGAATGGAACGTTCAAAAATAAAAAATAACAAAGTGTCTTTTTCGTAACTTTGAGAAGATTTCCAGGAATCCTTTTGAACATTTCTCTTCCGGCCCCCTCTAAAAAAGCAAATAAAAAGCCCCGTGGGAAACGGAGCGGAAAATGGTGCTCGGAGTGGGAGTCGAACCCACACGCCCTTGCGGGCACCAGCCCCTCAAGCTGGCGTGTCTGCCATTCCACCACCCGAGCAGAGGAATTGGCCCGTTCCGTATATCCCTTCCTCTCATGTGGCAAGGACATTTTAACGGATCTTTCCGGGCGGGACGTGATCTTTTGCGGGAAAATGATTGGACATTTTCTCACTTTCTGACCACGTTCGACCCACTCACAACCAACAGGAGACTTATGAACGTAAAAGGAATACTGGCCCTTTCGGCCTGCATGATGCTGCAACTGCCCACTTTTGCCCAGGAACCGCTTCCCGAAGAGATTATGCGGAAGATCAGCTACGGAACCGGGATGAACATCGCCAATCAGATTTCCCAGAATCCGAACCTGAATCAGGCAGAACTGCTCAAAGGATTTGAAGCCGCCATCGCCCAGAATCTGGATACCGACAAAATTGCCTACGCTGAAGGTGCGGGCATCGCCACTCAGGTCGCCCGCCGCGGCATGATGCCGGAGGAGGTTCTGAAAGCGCTTCAGGACAGCGCCGCCGGAAATCCTCCTCCCTACACCGAAGAGGAAATGATCGCCGCCAATCAGGAGGCCCAGCGTTTCCTGCAGGAGCGTCAGCAGCAGCAGATGCAGGCCTCCCAGCAGGCTGCCCAGCAGAATCTGGAGAAAGGTCAGGCTTTTCTCGCGGAGAATGCCGGTAAAGAGGGGGTCATGACCACCCTGTCCGGTCTGCAGTATCAGGTTCTGGAGAAAGGTGAAGGGGACAAACCCGCCGAAACCAGCACCGTGAAAGTTCACTACACCGGCAAACTGCTCGACGGAACTGTGTTTGACAGCTCCGTCCAGCGCGGGGAGCCCGTGGAATTCCCCCTCAACCAGGTAATCCCCGGATGGACGGAAGGACTTCAGCTCATGTCCCCCGGCGCCAAATACCGCTTCTGGATTCCCTCCGCCCTCGCCTACGGCACCCAGGCCCCGCCAGCCATCGGACCCAATCAGGTGCTGGACTTTGAAGTCGAGCTGATTGAAGTGAAGTAAGCGTCCCTTACAAAACACAGAAACGCCCCGGCAGCAATGCGGGGCGTTTTTTTGTGGATCCACACCTCTCAATGGGCGCATGCTTGGATTGGTTTTACCCAACCGCGGAAAACGCTGACGGCACGCCTGCCCGTGCCGGCCCGGAGACGGCCTGGGGACCCATAATAGATATTTAGAGCATTTTCAAAAATAGCGTAGCCAGATATTTTTTGTTTTGCCACGAGGGGACGCAAAAGTTTTCGACCCCTA
>JBMTJR010000188.1:0-5106 GCA_049438565.1 Kiritimatiellia bacterium | reverse complement strand
GTATACCGATATCAGTTACCTGACTTCCGACCCGGATCTGGGCCGCGATGCCTCTTTGTTTTTCAACACCATCACCGGATTCAGTCAGCCGCAAACCTTCCGGCGGCTGGCCGCCGCCCCTCTCACCCTGCGCGATACCCTCCTGCAGTTGATCGAGGGGGAGATCGAACGGGCCCGTCAGGGAGAAAAAGGGCACATCCGGGCAAAATTCAATTCGCTGGCCGACACCACCATGATTCAGGCACTGTACAAAGCGTCCAAAGCCGGAGTGAAAGTGGATCTGCTGGTGCGGGGAATCTGCTGTCTGCATCCCGGGATCAAAGGGCTAAGTGAAAACATCCGGGTGATCAGCATTGTCGACCGCTTTCTGGAACACTCCCGGATTTTCTGGTTCCGGCACGGGGGTTCCCCGCGCGCGTTCATTTCCAGTGCGGACTGGATGACCCGCAATCTGGATAAACGGGTCGAATTAATGACCCCTGTGGATGAGCCCGCACTGCGCGAGGAACTCGAACACATTCTGGATGTGGGATTCCGGGACACCGTCAAGGCCCGGGAATTGCGGGCCGACGGGGTCTATCACCGACTCCAGGGTTCCGGAGAGCAAAAGCCGTTGCGGAGTCAGGAACAGCTGTACAAAGAATCGGTGGCCAATGCCAGCCGGGCCAGCCGGAGCCGCCGCACCACCTTTGAACCCCACCGGCCGAGAAAGAGGAAACCCAAAGTATGAAGAGGGATCTCCTGCCCCTCTCCCCGGCCCAATGGGGGGAAGGTCCGGTGTGGTGGAAGGACCGGTTCTATTTTGTGGATATTGAGGGACATTGTCTGCGGAGTTATGATCCCCGGTCCGGTGAGGAAAGCGTCTGGCCGGTGGATCAGCGCATCGGATTCGCCCTCCCCTGTGTATCGGAAAAATGGATCTGGGGCGGGGACCACGGATTTTACTTTCTGGACCTGTCCACCGGACACTCCACGCCCATCACCAATCCCGAAGCGCATCTTCCGGACAACCGCTTCAACGATGCGGCGGTTTCCCCGGATGGTCGCCTGTTCGCAGGCAGCATTGCACTAAAAAAAGCCAAAGGTACCGCCACGCTCTACCGGATGGATTCCCGCCTGAAATGTGAAGTTGCCTTTCCGAACGTCACCAACTCAAATGGTCTGGCATGGAGTCCGGATGGGAAAACCTGCTACTACATTGATACCCCCAGCTATCAGGTCAGGCGCTTTGAGTATGATCCGGACAACGGAGAGCTGAAAAATGAACAAACCGCTTTCAGAACCGATTCTCTGGTCTCCGCCTCTCCGGACGGAATGTGCATGGATGCAGAGGGAAACCTGTGGATTGCGTTCTGTCACGGAGGCTGCGTGATCAAATTTGATCCGCACACCGGAAAGATTCTGCAGCAGATCGACCTGCCCGCCGTAGAAACCACCTCCTGCTCCTTTGGCGGCCATGAGCTGCGCGATCTTTATGTGACCACGGGAATCAGCTCCAAACATTCAGAAGCGGACGCAGGAAAAGTGTTTGTGATCCGTAATGCCGCTCAGGGACTTCCCCAAACCGCTTTTCGGGATATCTGAGTCCGAGAAAATTCTGATCCGACGCAGAGCCCTCTAACCTAACCGACTTTTGCACCGGATGGAAAATCCTCGGCATCCACGGTGACCAGGGTCAGTTTTTTTCCTTTGGAGGCAGCCAACAACATGCCCCGGCTTTCCACGCCGCGGATCACCGCCGGTTTCAGATTGCTGACGATGATGATGATTTTACCCACCACCTCTTCGGGACTGTAGAATTTGGCAATTCCCGCCACAATCTGACGCGGCTCCCCGCCGACATCCAGTTGAAGTTTAAGCAGTTTGTCAGCGCCCTCCACCGGTTCGGCCGCCAGAACTTTTGCAGTTTTCAGCTGTGCTTTGAAAAAATCGTCAATTGCGATCTCCTCCACCGTCACCACACTTTCAACCTTTTCAGGCACAGGCGGAGGCGAAGCTTTCTCTTTCTGATGCCGGGGAAACAGTCCCTCTCCCGCCTCCAGCGCAGTGCCCGGAAGCAGTTTTCCGAAGGATTTCAGGTCCTCCACCCGCGGCTCTCCGGCTCCACCGCCAATCTGTCTGCGCAGTTCCGACATTTTCGCCGGCATCACCGGATACAGCAGGGCCGCACAGACCCGGAGGGTTTCCAGACTGAAATAGAGCGTTACAAGCAGCGGGGTGTTGTCCTCCTCTTTCGCCTGTTTCCAGGGCTCACGCACTCCGATATATTTGTTCGCCTCCCGCACCGCAGTCATTACCGCGGCCAAACCGAGATCCGGACGCATTTTTTCGATCTGACTGCTCATTTCCTCCACCGCAAACTGCACATGCCGCCAAAGCTCCGCCTCAGGGGATCCCTCCGCGGGCGCAGCGGGAATCGGCGGAACTTTGGCCTCACAATGCGTGTGCACCATTTTTAAAACCCGGCTGGTGAGATTACCAAGATCATTCGCCAAATCGGAATTGTAGCGTTTGATAAACACCTCTTCGGTGAAAGAGGCATCCTGACCCAGACTCATCTCCGCCATCAGAAAATAACGGAGAGCATCCACCCCGAAACGTTCGGCGTAGTCCAGCGGATTCACCACATTTCCGGTCGATTTGCTCATTTTATCCCGGCCGCTCAGCCACCACCCGTGCGCGAAAATGGTTTTCGGCATTTCCACACCCATCGCTTTCAGCATAGTGGGCCAGTACACCGTATGCGTGGTGAGAATATCTTTTCCAATCAACTGCACCTGCGCGGGCCAGCGCCGGGCGAAGGTTTTCTCATCCGACCGGTAGCCCACGGCGGAAATATAATTCACCAGCGCATCGAACCAGACATAGGTGACATACTCCGAATCGAAAGGCAGTTCGATCCCCCAGGAAAGCCGGGATTTGGGACGGCTGATGCAGAGGTCTGACAGATCCTTGCGAAGAAAGCCCAGCGTTTCATTCCGACGGAAATCCGGCTGAATAAACTCAGGATTCGATTCAATATAATTCACCAGCCAGTCACGGTACTTGCTCATCCGGAAAAAATAATTCGTCTCCTGAATCACTTTCACATGCTCCGGCAGCTTCTCCACACTGCACCCCTCCGGCAGATCTTTCTCGGTGATAAAGGTCTCCGACCGCACATCGTACAGTCCGTCGTATTCGGCCTGATAAATTTCTCGCCGGTCATAGAGGTCCTGAAGAATTTCCTGCACAATCCGGGTGTGGCGGGGCTCGGTGGTGCGGATAAAATCGTCGTGGGTGATCTCCAGACGTTCCCAGAGTTCCTCAAACCGCTTCACCATGGTATCCACATGGTCCTGAGGCGAAACCCCGCGCTGGGTGGCGGCTTCCTGGACTTTCTGCCCATGCTCATCCGTACCGGTCAGGAACCAGGTGTCATGTCCCAGCAGGCGGTGGGAACGGGCCAGCATGTCCGCCAGCATGGTGGTGTACGCATGACCGATATGCGGTTTGTCGTTCACATAATAAATGGGGGTGGTGACGTAAAAGCTTTCGTTGTTCATAAAATCTCCAAAGAAGAGGACTCTTTGCCATAAATGGGAAAAGATGCAAACCGCGAATCAGACGGAATCCCCTGGCGGTCCATCCGGATCAGTTGAAATTCAGGGAACATCCCTCACGGACAGCGGGGCTTTGGCCCAGGCGTTTTTTCCGTTGTAGGTGTGCGCGGTCAAATTCCGGATGGAACCGTCCTCCTGCTGATCCCAGGAGAGGAAACCGGCCTGTTTGTCCGGACGCTCGTGGTGCATGGATACCGATCCGCAGTTCAGACACACCGTGTCCGGAGTGCGGGAACTGCGCAGGGCCCAGCGGATGTGCTGATGTCCATGCAGATACAGAGAAGGCGAAACTTCGCGCAAAACCCCGGCAAAATCTGTGTCTCCCAGAAGTTTGTGATCCTTTCCCTCCGGAAATTCCGGCGGGGAAACATAGGGAAAATGACCGGCCAGGAGAATCCGCCTGCCCTCCTGCTTCAGGCGCTGCAGCAGGCTTTGCAGCTCCTGCAGCGATGCCTCTGTGGCCCTTCCGTTGGAGGCCAGCAGGAAGGGAACGGAGTGGTTTACCCCAAGCAGCGTGAGCGTCGGAGAAAGGTCCAGACGGGAAAGCGCTCCGGAGTGAACCCAGGGCAGAATTTTCTCCATTACCTGTTTTTTGGCCGTGGGCGCCGTGTAACAGTCATGATTCCCGGGTATGGCAAAGAGCCGTTCGCCCAGCATCTCCCGGAGCGGGGCAAACAACCGGGCCGCCTCCTCGAACTCGCTTTTCAGAGAGAAGGAACTGAAGTCCCCGGTGAATACCGCCACATCCGGTTTTTCTCTGAGAATTTCGTGCAGAGCAGCCTCACGGGTTTCCGGAGGGAAATGTCTGGACCGGTGCAGCAGCAGATTAAGCGGTCCCAACCAGCGCTTGGGATAAAACATTTCACGCCACACCATCCCATAGTGCCAAACGTGCAGGTCTCCAAAATGAATCATCTTCATCCCCGCCGTCCTACCCTGTCCGCCCGGGCTTTGCAAGAAAGGATCCCTCAGAGCCGCTGCAGCCATTCCTCCTGCAGGTGCTCAATATCTCCGGCCCCCACGATCAGCACCAGTTCCCCCTCTCCGACTTTGGGCACCCATACGTCGAGCAGCGAAGCCCGGTCGGAGAAGACCCGGACCTCCGGAAAAGAGGCCCGGCAAAGCTCCGCCAGTGCCCCGCTCTCTTTTCCCTGCTCCGGCAACTCCGAAGCGGCATAGACCGGAAGCAACGCCAGTCGGTCCGCCCCGTGGAAGGCCTGCGCGAATTCCGACAGCAGATGACGGGTCCGGCTGAAGCGGTGGGGCTGAAACACCAGCCAGATCCGCCGGGCCTGCAGAGCACGGGCGGCCTGCAACAGGGCCCGGATTTCCGTGGGGTGGTGGGCATAATCCTGTAACAGCGTGATCCCCCTTTTTTTCCGGATCTGGAAACGCCGGCCCACTCCCTCGAAAGTCCGGAGGCCGGCACAGGCGGTTTCGGGGGAAACACCCAGTTCCCCGGCCGCGGCCCGTCGGGGGAACTCGCCGGCGAGATCGTCCAGCC
>JBMTJR010000187.1:0-5114 GCA_049438565.1 Kiritimatiellia bacterium | reverse complement strand
TGTAAAGCCGGCCAGAAAAGCAAAAGTGGCAATCCACGGAACTTTTTTGGCCTGTTCCGGATGCAGATTGCGGACGCCCTGTTCGATGCCGCGAAGGACCCTTAGCATTCCGTAGGCGGTGAGCCAGGCCAGCGGAATCAGCAGCGTGGATTCAATTCCCCAGAATTCAAGCGGGGAGAATCCGGCCAGCAGTACCCGCAGAACCAGATAAGGAAGCAGGAGTCTGAGCAGAATGGATTGACGCTGAAGAATGGCAATCAGCAATCCCAGTGCGGCGAAGCCCCAGGCCCAGACGGGAATATTCCCCCACATGAACTGCAGGCCTGCAAGCATGAATTCCTGGGAGAAGACACTTCGTTCATACAGAGGAAGCGGAATGCTTCCATTCAAAGCCGGAATGAATCCGCAGACCCAGGCCGCAAGCCACAAAAGAATCAGCCGGAGTTTCTCTACGGGTTTTTGGCCCTTTTCCAGAAGCAGATAAAAAAGAAGCGCAATGGCACCGGACATACAGACCGGAGAGAAAGAGCAGGCCAGCCCCAGGGTTAATCCCGAGGCCACCGTCCAGATGAGTTTGGCATTTGCCGCATAGAGAACAAAGGTCCAGCCGGAGATCATGAGTGCGGCCCCGGCCAGGTTGAAAAACGGGCTTTGAATGATGTCCAGAAAGCCGAGCAGAAACAGAAAAGGGATTCCCATTCCGCAAATACTGGCAAAGGAGAGGAGAGACGCGGAGGATTTTTCGGGGAGGGTTTTCCGCAGCAACAGACCGGACTGTGCGAGCAATAACAGAAGGGCCAGGGTGTCCATGGGCAAGGAGAAGCCATCCCTTCCCAGACGGAGAGTGTGTGGCAGACCCTGCTCCATCTGTTTAAACGGAATCATGGCCACCGCAGCCAGAACCAGCATCAGGAGGGGAAAAAGCAGGGGCCATTCCTGAGATCTGGTCGGAGCACTGTAGGTCAGTCGATCACTCATTTCTGCAGAATAGTGGAAATCACATCGCACTGCAAACCGGAATCAGTGGTTTTCATCTGGAAGCGGACGAAATTTTCTGGTTTTTGAGCCTCTTCACTTTAAGAAAAGTTTTATGGTTTCATCCCGGTCCCCATTAAAATACCCCCTGTTTACCGTTTGCCTTTTTGTGGCGGTCTGCGTGATGGGTCAGGGTCTGATCATTGAGAGCAATTACAGCCCCTTGAATTCCAAACGGTCTCCCCGCAAGTCAACCGAGTATATCATTCTGCATACCACAGAAGGGGCGGGCAAAGGCAGTCTGGAAAAGCTGAGAAAATACGGGGAAGCGCATTATATGGTGGATGTGGACGGAAAAGTCACCCGCATCATTCACCGGGACCGGATCGCCACCCATGCCGGAAGGAGTATGTGGAATGGTCAGACGAACATGGACAACGTTTCGATTGGAATTGAGGTTGTGGGTTATCATGACAAACCCGTGACCCCGGAACAGACAAAAGCGCTCCGCGAACTCCTCCGCCAGCTGAAAGCCCTCTATAAAATTCCGGATGAACGGGTTCTTCCCCATTCCATGGTGGCGTACGGACGTCCAAACCGCTGGCACCGGGTCAATCACCGCGGACGCAAACGCTGCGCCATGTTGTTCGCCAGAGATGACTTCCGCCGGGAGCTGGGACTGATGCGAAAGCCGTCTTTCGACCCCGATGTGCGGGCGGGCAGACTGAAGGTGGCGGATACCTATCTGAATACGGTTCTGTTTACGGTGATTCCATTGCCCACCCAGGTGCCGGGAGAATTGCTGGAGACCGTGATTGCCCGTGGCAGATCGGCCTGGGATATTGCCCGTGAGAATTATAATTCCCCCTCCACGCTGTATATCTTCCCAGATGGACGCAGGCTGCGTGGCAATGAAATTTCAGACTGGAACAAACTGCCCCCGGGTACGCAGGTTCAGATTCAGGGGGAGGAGAGCGTGGAGCAGAACCGGGAAGTGGAGCGGGTTCAGATCGTGGGTAAAGATGGAGGTTCCGCAGCCGAAATCGCCGGAGCCGCCATCCAGCGTGAAAGCACCATCTATTTTCTCCGTGACGGCCGGGTGCGTCAGGGAACCGAAATGTCGGCCGAAGAACTGTTTTCTCTGGAGGAGGGGACGGGAATCCTGGTCGGCTACGTGCATGGGGGCGTGATCCGGGCAAACCGCAGGGTGTTTGATATTTGCGGCCCGCGCTGGAATCTGCCCACCACTTTTTACCGGCTTCCGGACGGAACCATCAAACGGGGGGATGAAATCAACGAACGTTCGATTCCTCTGGGAACCATGGTCTTTTTTCAGCCCTGATGATGAAAACGGAGCCCCGCTGTGTGGAATTAGAGGATGGCTGGCGGGCCCTGATCGGCCGTTCGGATACAGAAAATGATCATTTGACCTTTCAGGTGGCTTTTCCCCAGGATCTCTGGCTGCACGCCAAAGGTTGTCCCGGCTCGCATGTGATTCTGCAGCATCCCCGGGAACAAAATCCGCCCAAATCCGTGTTGGAGGCCGCAGGCATGCTGGCCCTTCTCCATAGCAAAGCCCGAAACGCGAAAAGCGGCGCGGTCAGCGTGGCCCGGATCTGTGATCTCTCCAAACCCAAAGGCGCCCCGGCCGGTCAGGTGCAGCTGCGCAAATCCAAAACGCTGAAAGTCACCCTGCCGCCGAAATCCGGAAGCTGATCCGGAGACTTACAGCTCCATGGATTCCAGATATTCCGGGGCATGACATTCGGCCCCGGTTTCTCCGGCCAGATCCGCGGCAAATCCCATGGCCACTTTCTCTTCCCCGTGGTTGATCAGAATTTTTTTGGGCTGAGGGTCCAGACCCTTCAGCCAGGTTTTCAGTTCGCTCTGGTCCGCATGACCACTGAATCCGTTGATTTGGGCGATCCGGGCTTTCACCGGGCACATCTGACCCAGAATCCGCACCTCTTCGGGGCGGCTGAGGATGTGACGGCCCAGCGTGCCTTCTGCCTGATACCCCACGAACAGAATGGTGCTTTCCTCCCGGGAAATGTTGGAGAGCAGATGATGTTTAATCCGGCCGCCGGTGCACATGCCGCTGCCCGCGATAATGCAGATCGTGCCTTTGATCTGATTGATGGCTTTGGACTGGGCACGGCTTTTCGCCATTTTCAGGCCGGAAAAGTTGCAGGGATGATGACCGCTTTCCAGCAGGGCCAGGGTCTGCTCGTCAAAGAGTTCTTTGTGTCTGCGGAACACATCCGTCACCCGCACCGCCATCGGGCTGTCGAGAAACACCATGGTGGGCGGAATCCGTTTGGCGGAGAGAAGCTCGGTGAAATGATAAAAGAGATCCTGTGTACGCTCCACCGCGAAACTGGGAATGACCAGATTTCCGCCCATTTCGTGGGTGCTGTTGATGATATCCGCCAATTGCCCCGGAATATCCTCTTTGGGGGCATGGGTGCGGTCTCCGTAGGTGGATTCAATCACCAGGGTATCCGCCCCGGGCGGAGACTGCGGATCGCGGAGCAGCGGCATGTCGCTGCGGCCGATATCCCCGGAAAACAGAATAGATTTGCTTTCCCCCTCCTCTTCGATATCCAGACGGATACTGGCTGCTCCAAGAATATGCCCCGCCTCAAACCAGCAGGCTTTTACTCCGCTGAACAGTTCAATCGGCGCGTTGAACGGGACGCTTTTCAGCAGACGGATGGCATGTTCCGCATCCTCCACGGTATACAGGGGATCGTAACCGAATTTTGCGCTTTTTCCCTGACGCTGGTGACGCTTTTGTTTCTGGCGCATGTCCTCCTGCTGGATGCGTGCGCTGTCCCGGAGGATGATGGCAATGATATCCTTGCTGGCAGAGGTGGCGAGAATATCGCCGCGGAATCCTTTGGCCACCCAGCGGGGAAGGAGACCGCAGTGATCCAGATGCGCATGGGTCATCAGAATCAGATCAATCGATCCCGGGTTTACGGGAAAGTCGCTCCAGTTGCGGTCCTGAAATTTGCGTTCCTGAAAGTAACCGCAATCGATGAGAATCCGGTGTGTGCCGGTTTCAAGCAGCGTACAGGAGCCGGTCACGTTGCGGGAGGCACCGAGAAAAGTCAGTTTCATGAGGAGGACCTTGGGTGGGGATTAACTGTCTTTGGAAAGGGTCTGCCGGATTTTTTCAGCCAGAATCTGCAAGGACTGCGGGTCCGCAGGCCGGGCGTTGCCAAAGTTTAAATCGCCCACGCTGTCGATCGGGACCAAATGCAGATGACAGTGCCGCACCTCAAGACCGGCCACCATCAGTCCCACTTTTTCGCAGGGAATATGTTTTTCGATGGCTTTTGCAATGGGGCGCGCGGTGGTGAGCATTTTCTGCAGCAGTTCGTCCGGAAGGTCGAAAATATAATCAATCTCCTGCCGGGGAATCAGCAGCGCATGACCCTCACGGATCGGACGGACATCCAGAAAGGCATAAAACAGATCGTCTTCGTAGAGTTTTGCGCTGGGAATCTCTCCGGAAAGGATACGGCTGAAAATCGTGCTCATCTGATGGGTCTCCTGTTTGGACTTTCATTCTTCATAATCCGGGTGGAATGACAACAGATTTCTGTCCGGAACTGATGCAAACCGACATAAAATTCTGTTCATACCTCCATTTTTGGTTTAGGTGAAAACCTATGAAACTTTCTATTGTGATTCCGGTGTATAACGAAGTGGAGACCCTGAGCGAAATTCTCGACCTGGTTCGTGCGGTGGATACCGGACTGGAGCGGGAAATTATTCTGGTGGATGACGGCTCCACCGACGGCACCCGCGATCTGCTTCCGCAACTGGCGGAAAAATTTGACGACGTGAAAATCTCCCTGCATGAGGAGAATCAGGGCAAAGGCGCGGCGCTGCATACCGGTTTTGCCCTGGCCAGCGGGGATCTTATCCTGATTCAGGATGCGGACATGGAATACGACCCCAAAGATTACCCCACCTTGCTGAAGCCGATTCTGGAGGGGCGCGCGGACGTGGTATTCGGCTCCCGTTTCCTGGGAGGCGGGGCTCACCGGGTGGTCTATTACTGGCATTCGGTGGGGAACAAGTTTCTCACCACTCTGTCCAATATGATGACCAACATCAACCTTACCGAT
>JBMTJR010000186.1:0-5127 GCA_049438565.1 Kiritimatiellia bacterium | reverse complement strand
CCCTACCTCAGCAACCCCGATTTGGTGGAACGGTTTGCGAATGACTGGCCTCTCACGGAACTTCCGGACATGGCGGGCTGGTACAGTCCCACCGGTGCGGAAGGCTACACGGATTTTCCGGCGTATTCCGGAGAATAAATCCTCCGGAATATCTCCCGGGCTTACACCCGGGGGATTTCCGGACCGTGTTTGCGTGGAAGCTGCGTGGGCTTCTGCATGAGATATTCGTCAACCGCCGCCGCGCATTCGCGTCCGTCCGAGATCGCCCAGACAATCAGAGACTGACCGCGCTGACAATCCCCGGCCGCGAAAAAGCCGGGCACGGAACTCATAAAGTCCTCTCCCACTTTCACGTTGCCCCGGGCATCGAGTTCGCAGCCGTACTGCGCCACAATGTTGTCGGTTTCCGGTCCCACAAATCCCAGCGCGAGTACTGCAAGTTCACATGGCCAGATTTTTTCGGTTCCGGGAATCTCTTTGATCTCCGGACGGCCGCCGCCGGGAGGAATTTCCATTTCGATCTGCACCGATTCCAGACCGGTCAGCTTGCCGTTTTCTCCGAGAAAGCGTTTGGTCAGGATGCTGTAATGGCGCTCACAGCCCTCTTCATGGGAGGTGCTGATGCGTAACTTCATCGGCCAGAAGGGCCAGGGCTGATGTTCCGGACGGCCCACGGGGGGCATGGGCATCAGCTCAAAGTTTTCCACGCTTTTGCAGCCTTGGCGGATGGAGGTGCCGATACAGTCGGAACCGGTGTCCCCGCCGCCGATCACAATCACATTCTTGTCGGTGGCCAGAATCTCTTTGCTCCAAACGCCTTTGGCCAGCACATCATCGCCCTCCACGCGGGAGTTGGACTGGGGCAGGAAATCCATGGCAAACTCCACCCCCTCCAGATCCCGTCCTTCGATGGGCAGATCCCGGGACTTGGTGGCACCGCCGCAGAACACCACGGCATCAAATTCTTTCTCCAGATCCTCTTTGGTGAGGTCGCTGCCGACCGCCACTTTGGTTTTGAAGGTGATCCCCTCCGCCTCCATGATTTTCAGCCGGCGGTCAATCACCCACTTCTCCATCTTGAAATGGGGAATGCCGTAGCGGAGCAGTCCGCCAATTCGGTCGGCGCGTTCAAACACGGTGACCGAGTGACCGGCCCGGTTCAGCTGCTGTGCGGCGGCGAGTCCGGAGGGTCCGGATCCAATCACTGCCACTTTTTTGCCGGTGCGGGATTCGGGAGGTTCGGGTTTGACCCAGCCTTCGGCGAATCCCTTTTCGATGATGGATTTCTCAATCTCTTCAATGGTGACCGGCGGTTCGTTAATCCCGAGCACACAGGCCTCCTCGCAGGGAGCGGGGCAGAGCCGTCCGGTGAACTCCGGAAAGTTGTTGGTGGCGTGCAGCTGATGCAGTGCGCCTTTCCAGTTGTCATTGTAGACCAGGTCGTTCCAGTCCGGAATCAGATTTCCCAGCGGACAGCCGGTGTGGCAGAAGGGGATGCCGCAGTTCATGCAGCGGGCCGCCTGCTCCTTTTTCTTTTCTTCCGGGACCGGCAGATACAGTTCCTTGTAATCTTTGATCCGTTCTTCAACTTTGCGTTTTTTGGGGAGTTCGCGGGTGAACTCCATAAAACCGGTGATTTTTCCCATAACGGTATTCCTGAAAGGTTAGTTCTGCCTCAGATTCAAGGCTTCGGAGGTTTCCTGCAGCTGCTGTTGCTCGATTTCCCGTTCCCGGGCCAGACGCTCCAGTGCCAGCTTGTAATCGCGGGGCATGACTTTGATGAATTTGGGCAGGAAATCCTCCCAGTCCGCCAGAATCTTGGTGGCCACGGCCGACTGGGTCCGGCGCTGATGCGCCTCCAGCAGCAGACGGAGTTCATCGATGTCCTTGGGATCCACCATGTCCTCCAGATCCACCAGCTCATGATTGCAGCGGTGCTCGCTGAAGTCTCCCACCTCGTCCAGGACGTAGGCAATTCCGCCGCTCATCCCGGCCGCGAAATTGCGCCCGGTGTGTCCGATACAGACCACACAGCCGCCGGTCATGTATTCGCAGCCGTGGTCTCCCACTCCCTCGACGACCGCCCGGGCACCGGAGTTCCGCACCGCGAAACGTTCGCCGGCCATGCCGCGGATGAAGGCTTCTCCCCGGGTGGCTCCAAAGAGAGCCACGTTCCCGATGATCACATTCTTCTCCGCCCGGAAAGTTGAAGCCTTCTGCGGCTGCACAATCAGACGTCCGCCGCTGAGGCCCTTGCCGAAATAGTCGTTGGCGTCCCCGAACAGATGGAACTGAATTCCATGGGTCAGGAAGGCCCCGAAACTCTGTCCGGCATGACCGTCAAAATCAATTTTGATGGTGTTGTCGGGCAGACCGGCTTCTCCGTATTTCCGGCTGACCTCCGCGCTGAGCATGGTTCCGCAGGTGCGGTTCACATTTTTGATTTCATGCTTCAGGTGCACGGGTTCCGCCTGCTCGATGGCCGCGGCACACTCTTCAATCAGCTGATTGTCCAGCGCCTCTTCCAGACCGTGGTCCTGCGGAATGGTTTTATGCATCGGCGTTCCCTCCGGAAATCTCGGCTTGTAGAGAATTTTGCTGAAATCGAGACCGCGGGCCTTGTAATGGTCGATCGCGGCACCCATTTTCAGCAGTTCGCTGTGTCCGACCATTTCCTCGAGGGTACGGAAGCCGAGGGAGGCCATAATTTCCCGCAGTTCCTCCGCCACCAGATGGAAAAAGGTGATGACGTCGTCGGGGGTTCCCTTGAATTTCTTCCGCAGTTCCGGATTCTGGGTCGCGATCCCCACCGGACAGGTGTTGAGATGGCAGACCCGCATCATAATGCAGCCCATCACGATCAGCGGCGCGGTGCTGAAACCGAATTCCTCCGCTCCCAGCAGACAGGCAATCGCCACGTCGCGCCCGGTCATCAGTTTGCCGTCGCACTCCACGGTGATCCGGCTGCGCAGATTGTTGATCAGCAGCGTCTGATGCGCCTCGGACAGACCCAGTTCCCAGGGCAGACCGGCATGCTTGAGGGAGGTTTCCGGAGAAGCACCGGTTCCGCCGTCATATCCGCTGATCAGCACCACATCGGCTTTGCCTTTGGCAACCCCGGCGGCCACCACGCCCACGCCGACTTCTGACACCAGCTTCACATTGATGCGGGCGTATTTGTTGGCGTTTTTCAGGTCATGGATCAGCTGGGCCAAATCCTCAATCGAGTAAATATCATGGTGGGGAGGCGGAGAGACCAGTCCAACGTAAGGCGTACTGAAACGGGCCTTTGCGATGGTCTGATTCACTTTCAAACCGGGCAGCTGACCGCCCTCGCCGGGCTTGGCGCCCTGGGCCATCTTGATCTGAATCTCCTTGCTCTGGGTCAGATAGTAACTGGTCACCCCGAAACGTCCGGAGGCCACCTGTTTGATGGCGGAGGAGCGGCTGTCGCCATTGGCATCCCGTTTGTAGCGGTGTTCCTCTTCTCCCCCCTCTCCGGAGTTCGATTTGGCACCCATGCGGTTCATGGCCACGGCCAGCGTTTCGTGGGCCTCGCGGCTGATGGAGCCGTAAGACATGGCGCCGGTTTTGAAGCGCTTGACGATTTCCGTCCACGGCTCTACTTGCTCAATCGGAATCGGTTCGCGCTGCGAAAGATCAAACTCCATCAACCCGCGGAGGGTACAGAGTTTTTTGGACTGTTCATTCACCAGTTTCGCGTATTCGCGGTAGCCCTGCTGATCCTTGATCTTCGTGGATTTCTGCAGGGTGGCCACCAGCATGGGGGAAATCAGATGACGTTCCCCGCGGCGGCGCCACTGATAAACGCCGCCCACATCGAGTTCGAGATTTTCCGGAATCTCCTTGTCCGGATAAGCATGCTGATGACGTTTGTGCACATCCAGCGTGAGCGCATCCATATCCGCACCCTCAATCCGGGTCGGGGTTCCGGTGAAATATTTGTCCACAATCGACTGTTTGAGGCCGATGCACTCATAAATCTGCGCGCCCCGGTAGGAGTGCAGGGTGGAGATGCCGATTTTGGACATCACTTTCAGAATGCCTTTGTTGGCGGCTTTGATGTAATTCTGAATGGCTTTTTCCGGATCGAGTTCATCGCCCTTGGCTGCAAGATCCCGCACGGTGGCCAGAGCCAGATACGGATTCACCGCGCCGGCCCCATAACCCAGCAGACAGGTGAAATGCTGCACTTCGCGCGCTTCGGCTGTCTCCACAATGATTCCGGCCCGGGTGCGGGTGCCCTCGCGGATCAGATGGTGATGTACCGCCGAAGTGGCCAGCAGGGCGGGCACCGGAAGTTTGCTTTTGCCGGCTCCGCGGTCGGAAAGCACCAGAATGGTTTTGCCTTCGGCCACTGCTTTGGAGGCCTTTTTGCAGATCGACTGCAGGGCGGCATCCAGATCTTTGCCTTCGCCGCCTTTAAACAGAATCGGAATGCGCACCGCCTGTACGGCCGGTTTGGTGGAGGCCAGAATCCGGGCCAGACGGCTGTCGGTCAGGATCGGCTGCTCCAGTTTGAGCATGGCCGCGTGTTCTGGGGTTTCTTTGAACAGATCCCGCTCCATCCCGATGTTGGTGAGCAGCGAGGTGACGATCTCCTCGCGGATGCCGTCCAGCGGGGGATTGGTGACCTGGGCAAAGAGCTGACGGAAATAGTTGTAAAGCAAATGCGGTTTCTCACTCAGCACCGCCAGCGGAATGTCCACGCCCATGGAACCCAGGGCCTCGATTCCTTTTTCGAGCATGGGTTTCATGATGATGCGGAGATCCTCCAGACTATAGCCGAAGAGCTGCTGCTGGGTCAGAAGTTTGTCACCGGTGAAAGGCGGCTCGTGCGGGACGGCGGGCAGGTCGTGAATATTGACCATGTTGTCGTCCAGCCACTGACGGTAGGGCTTGCTGGTGGTGAGGGCGCCTTTGATCTCGCCATCCTCCACTATCCGTCCCTCCTCCAGATTAATCAGGAACATGCGTCCGGGCTCCAGACGTCCTTTTTTCACGATTTTGGCCGGATCAATGTCCACCACGCCGGTTTCGGAGGCCATCACGACCTGATCGTCGGAAGTGACCAGATAGCGGGCGGGGCGCAGACCATTGCGGTCC